>JAUWYD010000136.1 GCA_030616025.1 Chloroflexota bacterium | reverse complement strand
GGCCGTCTGGTCTCTCGCTCTCTCCATCCAGGCCATTATGTCATCAATCGAGGCCGAGTCGTCAGGCACTGTCTCCTGCTGGTCAGCCAAGGTCGCCTCGCTAGTCGCAGGCTCCTCTTCTTCAACACTTGGAAGCTCTTCCTCGGGAGAGGTGGTCACTTGAGTTTGCCCTTCCATGGCCTCCACCGCTGGCTCTTCCTCTACGCCTGCCTCCTCCGGCCCCGAGGGTAGGGAAACCTCCTCAGGTTGAGCGGCTTCGGGTGCCGCCCGTAGCTCACGGACCCAGTCCGGCATCTCTTCCTCAGCCACCGGCAGACCCTGTTCGCCAATCGCCGCAGCAGCTTCCGGTTCCACTGTCTTGTCTTCTGCAAGTTCGCGGAGCCAGTCTGGCATCTCCTTCGCCTCGATTGGTGATGCCGCTCCCTCCGCGGTGGGCTCCTTCTCACCTTCCTGCAACTTCCGCAGCCAATCGGGCATGGCTCCCTCTAGTTCCTCCTCCGGAATCAATGGAGGGGCCGCCTCCGGCTCGGTCTCTTTCGCAACCGGAGTGGCTTCAAGGTTGATCTCTTCTGCCTGCTCTCGGAGCTCCGTTACGCCAAGCCGGGGCACGCGAACAGTTTCCAAGGGAAGAGGTGACTGTTCGCGGAACAAATCTTGAGCAACGATGTTCTCTGGGTCCAGCGCCTGGGCGGTGCGCAGCTGGGTCCGACCTTCTTCACGGCCGCCATTCAAGAGAATCTCACCAAGGATGAGGTTAGCCTTCAAGCAGTTCGGGAACTTCTCCAAGATGCGCTCGCACACCTCGGCGGCTTCTCGCCGCTGCTCACTCCACCACAGTGCCTGAGCCAAGGTGGTCTGGATGTCTGCTCGTTCGGGATCTTCCTGCAACACGCTCTTGAATTCGTCTACGGCGCGCTGGTACAACCCCTCCCTCAGATACAGCCTGCCCAAGGCCGCTGGGGTGAGCTTCAGCTTTGGAGGTGCAGTTCCGTCGCGCTCACCGTAGAGTCTTTGCAGCTCCTTGCGAATCTCGGCGTTACCAGGGCTCAACTCAAAAGCTCGCTCCAGCTGCCAGATGGCTTCCTCCAGAGCACCTTCCTCATCGAAGACTATGCTCAGCCCCACATAGACGACGACATCTTCCAAATCGACGCTGAGAACCCTCTTAAAGAAATTGGCTGCCTCTACGTAGTCTCCCTTTTCCAGGCACGCCTCGCCCAACAGGCGATACGACCTGACATGCTTGGGGAAGTGCGTCAAAATGTGACGGCAGATGGCGATGGCTTCATCGTAGGAGTCAGCCCTAATGAGCTTCTTTGCCTCCTCACAGTATTCACTTAGGGTCATCTCAGCCATGGTTCTTCCTCCGTCAACACTCCGGAACAGGGGTTCCACTCACTAGTATTATGCACTTGTTTCCCTGAAATGTCAATATGCCTCTTGGGTCAATCCGAACGGACGCGCTCTTGGTGGTGAAGATGTGGCTACATCGGGAGTTGGAGTGAGCACATAGGCTCAATATGTGAGGTCTCAACGGTCGGCGGAACTGTCTGGCGTCAACAGAGGAACTACAAAAGGCGATGGAGGCCCTTGATGTGAACTATTATGTCGTCGACGGATACACCGGGTCGCGGTGACGGGCCCAGCGGATCGTTGATCTCATCTCCCAGCAAACCCTGCAGAGTGGCCGCAACGGAATGGGCCAAGGCTTGCAGATCGTATCCTCCCTCCAGCGTGAATGCCAGGCGGCCATCACAGAACTCCTCCGCCATTTCCTTCAGCACGCGTGTCAGATACGCATAGCCCGCTACAGAAAGCTGCATCATGCCCAAGGGGTCTGCCCAGTGTGCGTCGTAGCCGGCGGATACCAGGATCAATTCCGGGCGATACCGATCAGCGATGGGATACAGTATCTCGTCGAAGATGCGCCCATAACCGTCATCGTCCACCCCAGGGGGAAGAGGCACGTTGACGGTGAAGCCCTCTCCTGAGCCACGACCGATATCGCTCCAATGACCGCTGCCGGGGTAGTACGGGTACTGATGAGTGGAGAAATAGAACACCTCACCGGTATCGTAGAAGACGTCTTGTGTGCTGTTGCCGTGATGTAGGTCAAAGTCGGCGATGAGGATGCGCGAGAGACCCTTGTGGCGAAGAGCGTACTTGGCGGCTACAGCGATATTGTTGAAGAGGCAGAATCCCATGGCCCTGCTGGGCAGGGCGTGATGGCCAGGAGGGCGTACGAGTGCAAAGCCGTTCTTGACTTGACCGTCCAAGACCGCCTGGACGAGGTTCAACATCCCTCCTGCCGCCAATAATGCGACGTCGTAGGAACGGCCATTCAGGTAGGTGTCAGGATCCAGATTGCCTCCTCCTCCTTCTGCGACCTCCCTGACCTGGTTGACATAATGCTCCGGATGGACCTCCAGCAGATGCTCCATGGGCACGGGAGTGGCCTCCACGTGAACGAGCCTGTCCAGCAACCCGGCTGCGCGGAGTACCTCTGTCGTCGTCTCTAGCCGTTCTGGACGTTCAACGTGGCTTGACCGGTTGTGCTCCAAGTACAGGGGATCGTACACATACGCTGTGGTCATGGCCTGACCTTCTTCGTCTCATCGACCAAGCCCGTTTCTCGCAGGGCGTGGATGGGACTGGTGCTGACTAGTCGTAGAAGACCTCGTCCACAAGGGCATGGATTTTGTCCCAGTCCGGATAGAGGAGACTGGGTTCATCGCCAGATTGCCGCTGCGATGGATTAAGCAGGGTGCGGTCTATCACCACGGAGCGAATCTGGTCGGGGTCTACCTGGGTAGCCATCCCCGGTAGGCGGACAATCACGGCGGGAGACAAGTCTGTGTAGAAGGTGTGGCTCATAGTCTGTAGCAACTGCGGCAGGCGAGGCAGCATCTGCAGGCTGAGGGACTTCCGGCCGATGGCCACTAATGCTTTCTGCTGCCTAGCCATGCGGTCATAATCGTCACTGCCGTACCTAGAACGGCAATATCGCAGCAGGGTTTCACCCTCCATGTGCTGCTGTCCCGCCGGGATGTGGATGGTTATCTCGCCACCACGGTCATCGGGATACTTGTTGTCCCATATCTCTTTCTCGACATATATGTCGACTCCGCCCAGGAGTTCAACTATCTCCCTGAAGCCTTGGAAGTTGATCATGACGTAGCCGTGCAAGGGTATGCCGAAATCCTGTTGTATCGTGTCCATCAGCAAGGCTGGACCCCCGCCTGGATACCGTTGCGTCTCCCCCAGAACGTGCGCGGTGTTGATTCGACGTTTGCCGTGGCCAGGCACCTCTACGTAGAGGTCCCTGGGTACGGACAAGAGCACTCCTTCGTTGGTCCCTGTGCTAAGGGACGCTATCATGATGGCATCGGTTCGGAAAGACCTGTGTTGGACTTGCCACCGCTGATCGAGACCGACGAGCAGGATGTTGATACGGGGGTTCCCCTGGATAGCCAGCGCAGTCGCTTGCTCAGGCGGAACATTCTCGAATCGCGGCCCCACCGCGGGGAAGAGGCCACTTGCTTCCAAAGGTCGAACTAGGGTTCGATAAATGTCGTAGAAGTACGGGATCTCGATCAGTTCGTAGAAGAGATAACCCGATCCAACCCCCATTACTGTGCAAAAGGTCATCGTCAGAGATGCCAGCACAGCGATGGCCAAGGCACGAAGTCCAATACGTCTGGTTTTGGCAGGCTGGTCCGTCATGTTTCTAGAAGAAGCCGACACACTTGAATTATAGCAGTTCTGTACATCCTGTCAACATCTCCTCTCTGGGGTAACTATAGAAAGATAGCCCCAGGTCAGCAAGACGATGCTGCATTGGGGCTACCTTAGCCGAGTTCCAGCCGCAAAACCGGCACTACAAGCTGATGAATAGCGGTGCAAGCACCAAGGTTATAGTGGCGAACAGTTTTATGAGCACGTGTACGGAAGGCCCTGCGGTATCCTTCAGCGGGTCTCCAACGGTGTCCCCCACCACTGCTGCAGCATGAGTTTCTGTCCCCTTGCCGATGACGTTTCCATCGGCATCCTTGAGCAGTCCCGCCTCGATGTACTTTTTGGCGTTGTCCCAGGCGGCACCGCCGTTGTTCATCACGGTGGCCAGCAGGACACCAGATATGGTACCCACCATCAAGAAGGCAGCTTCCGCCTCAGCACGCAATACAATGCCGACAAGGATGGGCGCGGCCACAGCCAGGACTCCAGGTGCGATCATCTCCTTCAGCGCTGCTCGGGTGCTGATGTCCACGGCGCGGGCATAATCCGGACGGGACGTGCCGGCCATGATGCCTGGATCTTCGCGGAATTGCCGTCGCACTTCCTCAATCATGTCGCTTGCCGTGCGGCCTACCGCGCGGATGGCGAAGGAGCTGAACAGGAAGACCAGCATCGCGCCAATGGTAGCGCCGACGAAAACCTCAACTTTAGAGAGGTTCACAACTTGCGACGCTGTCACCATTTCTTCTATCACGTGTGGGGCGTATCCCAGTCCCTCCAGCATCCGCGTCCTCACCAACTCCACCTTATCTAGGTACGCTGAGAAGAGGAGGAAAGCAGCCAGCGCTGCGGAGCCGATGGCGTATCCCTTGGT
>JAUWYD010000240.1 GCA_030616025.1 Chloroflexota bacterium | reverse complement strand
GGTGCCAGTGATGGCAACCACATCGGCCTCAGGGAGTATGTCGCTCGCCTGCTCCGCGTCCCACTGCCCCTCCGCGGGGTGCCTCTCCAACACCCAGAGCTTTCCCACCTTGTCCTGCAGTCGGGGGACAAAGGGAAAACTGCCCACAATGGCGACCTTTCTGTTCCGTCCCCGCTCCGCCAGCCAGGCCTCGGCATTCAGTTCCACACACCGCTCCTCGTCCACGTCTAGCAGCGAATTGATCGCCGCCACTCCGATAGTGGCCTCAAGCAAGGTCTCCGATTTGGCGTACTGGGCCAACTCGAGGGCGCTACGCTCGTGCAGACTGCCGACTCCCCGCACTGAAACATGTCCGTGCGGATGCCCCTCGTCACGGGTGGTGGAAGCCAATCCACAGTGCTTGCTCACCACCGCCGTCCAGTGGACGCAGGTGCGAACCTCCTTCACCGGGGCATCTTCTTTCAACGATGCCAACAGGTCATCCAGCACGCTCATCCTCTTCCCTCTCCTCCCTGGCCCGCTTCATAGGCCGCCAGAGATCTCTCCCAGGTGGCCTTCATCTCGTGCAGCTCACCGGCCCACTCTTCCAGAAACTCCTCTCCCTCCGAGGTGATGCGATAGACACGCCGCGGCGGTCCCGAGCCCTCCGTGTCCCACTGAGAGGTAACCCATCCCCAATGCTCCATCTCCCGCAACCCACGGTAAACTACACTGGCGTTGAGGGAATCGTCAGCCAGGCCGAGCTCTTTCAGGCTTCCCATCAAAGCATAACCGTGCCCCTCTTCCCGCTGGAGCAGCAGGAGCAGTGAAGGTTGAATGAAGCTCTTCGTACGCCGGAGATAGATGTCTCGCCCCGGGCCTCTCCTCCCACGTCGCCTGCCTCCGGGCATACGCAAGCACCTCCAGTCACGAAGTATGATCTGTACTATATATGCTATTGTCATCTATATTATGCTGTAGAGTACCTAACTTGTCAAACAAGGCTTTCCAGGCCGGTCATTCCCCAGTTGACACCTTTCCCAAACAATAGTATACTTACTACACGCACCACTAGATATGGCATCGCAGTACTCTTGACCCCACTACATTTGGGGCAGCGGATGGAAAGAAGGAGGAGTGTCGTGAAGCTTTCTTGCCTACAAGAGAACCTGGCCAAGGGAATCTCCATCGTCAGCCGAGTGGTGAGCACGCGGGCCGTGTTGCCGGTGCTGAACAACATCCTCCTGGCGACCGACGATGGCCGGCTGAAGCTGGCTGCCACCGACCTCTCCACCAGCATAACCTGCTGGATTGGAGCCAAAGTGGAGGAAGACGGTGAGATCACCGTGCCGGCCCGCCTGTTATCGGACTTCGTCAGTACCCTGCCCTCGGCTCAGATTGAGATGGAGCTTGTGACCCGGACCAAGAGCCTGCATCTTAAGTGTGCCCAGTTCGAGGCGGATATCAGGGGTATAGACGCCCAGGACTTCCCACTCATACCCGCCGATGTCTCCGATCACAAACTGACCATACCTCCCGCCACCTTGCGCCAGATGATAGAGCAGGTGACCCTCGCGGCCGCGACGGACGAAAGCCGCCCAGTGCTCACCGGAGCGCTGGTCGAGTTTCGGGACTCAGAATTGACGATGGTGGCCGCCGATGGTTTCCGTCTCTCGCTGCGCAAAGCGCCGTTGACTGAGGAGGTTCCGGAGCCCATGGACGTGATCATCCCGGCACGGGCCCTTCGCGAGTTGGCCCGAGTGAGCGCCGAGGAGGAAGAGCCGGTCGAGATCATCGTCACGCCCGACCGCAATCAGGTGCTGTTCCGACTCAGCAATGTGGAGATTGTCTCCCAACTCATCGAAGGCAAGTTCCCCGACTACAATCAGATCATCCCCACAAGCTACGGCACCCGGGTGGTGATCAATACCCATGACTTGATGAGGGGGGCAAGGATCTCAGTTCTCTTCTCCAGGGATGTGGCCAATATCATCCGCCTGGAGATGATTCCAGGGAGCGAGCTAACCCCAGGCCGCTTGATAGTCGAGTCCACCGCCGAGGTCGGCCAAAACGTGGGCGAACTGGACGCCGTGGTCGAGGGCGAGCAAATGGAGATAGCCTTCAACGGCCGCTACCTGATAGACATGCTCAATGTCATAGGCAGCGAGCAAGTGGTTTTGGAGACCACCAACCCCTCTCGACCAGGCATCTTGAAACCCGTAGGGGACAACAACCTAGTCTACGTCATAATGCCCATGCACATCAAGAAGTAGCCTGAAGCACTTCGCATGTGGCTCAGGGCGTTTTCCTCGCATCGCTTCCCTTGCACCTGATGGCCTGCCCTGAGAGTGAAAGGCACGGCGCCCCTTCCCTGTTGGCTCATGGCTATCGGGGGAAGACCTTCCTCCTCCGCGGGCTTCCGCGCCTGGACACTCGTGTCCCAGCGGCGTGGACGCGATGTTCAATGAGATCATCGTGGAGCCCCTACAGTCTTGGCACCCGATTGCGCCCCGATTTGCACCCCACGGTGAGCATAATGCATAATCAAACGGGTGTGTGCTCAAGGGGAAACACACTACCTCTGACGAGCCAGAGGTGTCGCTGATCGCGCGCGTGCATGCTGTTGTGTCTGCCTTTTGGGGTGCTACGACTCGCAACTCGTCACCTTGTAACACCGCTGAGCTTCTTCGGCCTTGACGAAGCTCGTTTGTCAGCGCCACAATCTTCGGCTGCCTGTAAGTCGAAATCGCCGAGCAAGCGGCGTCACTGATACGAAAGAAGGTAGGGTTATGAGACTGTCGCTTACCGGTCACGCAATGGTGCTTTTTGTGGCTCTGGCGTTGGCCGCGTGTGCCCCATCGTCCACGCAGGGCCCAACCACCTGGCTGGATCAGCCGCTCAATGGGGCGAAGCTGCCTTTGGGGCCACAGGAGGTCACGGCCCATGCCTCGGACGCCGACGGCGTGGCCAGCCTTGAGTTCTACGTGGACGATACTCTTCTGGTGCTCGCCCCTGCTGGCGGTGGGATTCTGGAGCATACTACGGTAGGATGGAACCCAACGGTGCCAGGCGTCTACGCCGTGCGCGCATGGGCGACGGACAGCCAGGGCAATACTGGCCCCGAGGCCAGAGCTTCCGTCACCGTGGGTGAACTAGCCGGCTCCCCCACGCCCTTACCCACTGTGCAACCCACGACGCCGGAGGGCCCTACGGTGACACCTCCCACGGGGACGGCCACAACGACCCCTGTGACTCCCACGCCGACCGGCACATCCACGCCTACGGGGACGCCGACCTCCAC
>JAUWYD010000119.1 GCA_030616025.1 Chloroflexota bacterium | reverse complement strand
TACCGCAAGGACCCATCCCCCTTCGTCAGCGAGTTCGGCCTCCAGTCCATCCCCCAGGTCTCTTCCCTGTCGCGCTTCTTGCCAGACAAGGACCTCTACCCTCCCAGCGAAGGCTGGCAGTATCACTGCGCGCAACTGGAGAAGCTAGTGCGGTACGTGCACCCCTTTTGCCCTAACAGCCTGCAGGAATGGGTGTTGACCTCCCAGAAGGTCCAGGCCCACGGTTTACAGGTCGCCATAGAGCACTTTCGCCGGAGCAAGTATCGGACCAGCGGCGCCATAATCTGGCAACTGAGCGACCCCTGGCCCGCGATTTCCTGGAGCCTGGTCGACTACTATCGCCAGCCAAAGCTGGCCTATGTGACGTTAAGAGCAATCTATAGCCCTGTCCTCATCAGCCTTGAATACCCCTTGCGCAAGTATCGGGCTGGGGACCTCTTCGAGGCTCGCATTTGGGCCATCAACGACTTGCTGACCCCTTGCGAAGACTGTCTCCTAGAGATACACGTGAACGGCGAAAACATCTTCTCTCGCGCAGTGTCGCTGCCCCCAGATTCTTCACAGGTGGTGGGTCGGGTAGAGCATCATGTTGGTGAGCAGACGGGAAAGCTCACAGCCGTCTTGTGGCAAGATGGCCAACTGATCTCGAGCAACGAGTATGACCTGCGATACCATGACCCAAGAGAGGCGAGACTGCTGGACGTCTTGTACTCCAAGCTTGGCGAGTGGGTCATGGAATAGCTCTCCAATCTCTCCCAAGCCAGACGGGCTTGAGCAATGAGGCAAGAGAGGCTATAATAGCCCAGGAGCCAGATGATGAGTATACTGGTCACAGGCGGCGCTGGGTATATCGGCAGCGTTGCCACGGAGGAGCTAATCAAGGCTGGCCATGAGGTGGTCGCATACGACAGCCTCATCCAGGGACATCGCCAAGCGGTCCATCCAGAAGCGACCTTCGTGGAGACAGATCTGGCGGACCGCGAGAGACTGAATGCAGTCTTCGAGAGACACAACATCGACGCCGTCATGCACTTCGCCGCCCACACAGTGGTGCCGGCTTCGATGCGCGACCCCATCCGCTTTGTGAGAGAGAATGTTAACAACGCGATGAACCTACTGGAGACCATGGCTGCCCATGAGGTGAATCGTTTCATACTCTCCTCCACAGCCAATGTCTACGGGGATCCAGAACGCATCCCCATCGGTGAGAACGACAGGCTCGCTCCTAGCAGCCCGTACGGCGAGTCGAAATTGATGATCGAGAGAATGCTCTACTGGTGTGAGATGAGGTACGGGCTTCGATACGCTAGCCTGCGGTACTTCAACGCCGCTGGCGCCTCGGACGCCTTCGGCGAAGACCACCACCCCGAAACCCACTTGATCCCCCTTGTGCTCAAGGTGCCGCTGGGTCAAAAGGAGCGTTTGGACATCTACGGCGACGATTACCCCACTCAGGATGGAACTTGCGTGCGTGATTACATTCACGTGGTGGACCTCGCGCAGGCTCACCTGTTGGCCCTTGAGGCACTGGACGACGGAAGTCGCGTATACAATCTGGGAAACGGGGAGGGCTTCACCGTACAAGACGTGGTAGCTACAGCGCGAGAGGTCACAGGACATAGCATTCCAGTACAAATCGCTCCCCGACGCCCCGGTGATCCGGCAACTCTGGTGGCGAGTTCGCAGCTGATACGGCGTGAATTGGGATGGGAAGCTCGGTTTCCCGACCTGAAAGACATCGTCCAGAGCGCCTGGCGCTGGCATCAGGCTTATCCTCGAGGGTATGCTGATTGAGCTCCCGCTTCGGCAAACCGGGGCGCTGCAACAAACCATTCGAGGCGAGCATCTCATAGGAGGAACGTTGGCCGAGATCATCAACTACCCCGTTCTAGGATTGGTGGGCCAAGAGGAAATGAAGACCGCGCTCATCCTGGCGGCGATCAACTCCAGGGTCAGGGGCGTGCTTCTGATGGGTCCCCGGGGGACCGGCAAGACGACAGCAGCCCGGGGGCTAGTGGACCTGCTCCCACCTGCGCCGCGCAGCACATGTCCTCATGGCTGCGAACCCCGGCTGGCGGCCATCTCTATGGAGTACGTCTGTCCTGATTGCGCTGGAAAGCTTGAGGCGGGCGAGGACACCACCTACCTGGCCCCGATGCAGTTGGTCGAGCTTCCCCTCAACGCCAGTATGGATGACGTGATCGGGGGGCCTAATCCCCGAATTGCCCTGGAGCAAAGCCGGTGGCAACTGCAACAAGGGCTACTGTACTATGCCCACAGGAATATGCTGTACGTGGACGAGATCAACCTGTTGGATGAAGAGATTGTGAACTGTATCCTGGACGCGGCATCGAGAGGCTACTACGTTGTGCGGCGAGGACGCCTGATAGGCACGTTCTCCTCCGAGTTTCTCCTCATCGGCTCCATGAATCCCGAAGAGGGGGCGCTTCGTCCCCAGCTCATGGATCGTCTGGGGCTGCGCGTAGTCGTTGTGCCCCTGCAGGATCCTGAACAACGTCTTGAGGTTTATGAGCGGAACAGACGCTTCGCCGACGACCCTGTGACCTTCGCTGCGGGCTACGCCGAGGAAACCATGGCTCTGGCAGACGAGATAGCCCGGGCCAAGGATCTTCTCCCGAGCGTGACCATCTCGCCACACATAGCACAGTCCGCTATAACGCTGATCAACTCGCTGAGCATTCAGTCGCATCGGGCAGAGATAGTTCTCCTGGAGGCGGCTCGGGCCCACGCTGCCGCCGATGGTCGAACCGAGGTGAACAGCGAGGACATCGCAGTCACTGCGCCTCTGGCCCTCCGTCAGCGCAGAAGCGATTTCATGGAACGCTTCGTGACGGACAGCCAGGAAGAGGACGAACGAATCGCCAAGGGGGCAGAAAGAATCCTCGGAAACGAGGACGCATAAATGCGCCTGGGGATTAACGGCTTCTTCTGGAATCGGGAGAGCACGGGGAGCGGCCAATACACGCGAAGCCTGGTAAATGGTCTGTTGACCCTCTCAGAGGGGCCCGAATGTGTACTCTTCAGACCCGGAAGAACGGAGCCCAATCAGAACACCCTTGCCTCAGGGCGCAGGATGCAGGAAGTCTGCTTGGCTCCACCTATCTCCCTCACCGAGAACTTGTCCAAGCTCTGGTTCGAGCAGATATCCTTCCCACGCGCCTGCATCGATCAAGAGGTCGACGTGGCTCACGTGCCCTATTTCGCCTCCCCCCTGAGGACCCGCAGCAAGACAGTAGTGACCATCCACGATCTCATCCCTCTCATCCTACCTGCCTATCGCGGCTCAATTCCCGTGCGTTTGTACGCGCGACTCGTCGCCGCTGGGGCCAAACGGGCCACGGCCATCATAACCGATTCCGTCTCCTCCGAGCACGACATACTAGATTTGCTGAACGTATCGCCAGCCCGGGTGCACGTAGTCTATCTGGCCGTCAGCGAGATGTTCAAGCCTGTGCGTGACACCCAGAGACTGAGCATGATTCGGCAGAAGTACCACCTGGGTGGGGAGTACGTCCTGTATCTGGGGGGGTTCGATCAGCGCAAGAATCTCGAGATCCTCCTCCTCGCCTTTGCCACATTGGCCAAGCATTCAAGCACCGAGGCCAAGTTGGTGATCGCTGGGCGTCTTCCGGCGCAGAACTCCGCTTTCTTTCCGGATCCACGACCTGTGGTGGAACGACTGGGTTTGCGAGACAAGGTGATTTTGGCCGGCTGGGTGCCAGAGGAAGACAAGCCGGCCTTGTATAGTGACGCCGCCCTATTCGTCTTTCCTTCCCTCTACGAAGGATTCGGCCTGCCTCCCCTGGAGGCTATGTCGTGTGGGACTCCGGTGATAGTTTCCAACTGCTCTTCCCTGCCGGAAATAGTCGGAGAAGGGGCCGTGCTCGTTGATGCCCACGATGTGGATGGCCTGGCCGGCGCTATGGCCGAGTTGCTGGAAGACGAAAACCGGAGAAAGGAGCTCGCTGCCAAGGGTCTTAAGCAGGCGCAGCTTTTCTCCTGGCAGAAGACCGTGAGGCAAACGATGGAAGTATACGAATCGGCGGCGGCGAGAAGATGAAGTGCGTTGGTTAGCGTATGAGAGTGCTGATGATCTCCAAGGCTTGCGTGCGGGGCAGCTATCAGAAGAAACTAGAGGAGCTGGCCAAGCTAAACGACATCCAACTGGCCGTCGTCGTGCCCGCATATTGGCAAGAACGAGGGCGGAAGATCAAGCTGGAGCAAAGTCACACGGCTGGGTATCAACTGCTGGTAGAGAAGATGGCCCTCAACGGGCATTTCCATCTTCACTTCTACCCGAATCTGCGCGCCCACGTGCGAAGCCTGCAGCCAGAGATTGTGCATATTGATGAAGAGCCCTATAACCTGGCCACCTTCCACGCCATGCGCCTGGCTGTAAGCACCGGAGCCAAGGCCCTGTTCTTCACCTGGCAGAACCTTCTGCGCCACTACCCCTTCCCGTTCAGCTGGATGGAGAGATACAACTACGGGCACGCAGCTCATGCCATCGCTGGTAATCGGGAAGGCGTCGACGTGCTGCGTGGCAAAGGTTATCAAGGGCCGGTGACAGTCATACCCCAGTTCGGCGTGGATCCTGAGATATACAGGCCTTCCCCCCACGATCTCGAAGACATGTCCCCTCACTTCCGAATCGGCTATGTCGGACGACTGGTGGAAGAGAAAGGAGTGGACCTCTTGCTGCGGGCAGTAGCTCGCCTGAAAGGCCAATGGGCCCTGTCCGTCTTGGGGGACGGGCCTTTCAAACCGCAGTTGGAAAAGCTGACCACGGAACTGGGCGTAGGGAATCGGGTGACCTTCCAGTTGCCGCTGGCTTCAGCGAAAATGCCTTCACACTACAACCAGCTCGACGTCCTGGTTCTCCCCTCGAGGACCCGGCGCCACTGGAAGGAGCAGTTCGGTCGAGTGTTGATCGAGGCGATGGCTTGCGGGGTACCGGTGAT
>JAUWYD010000292.1 GCA_030616025.1 Chloroflexota bacterium | reverse complement strand
ATTGGCCCATCTTTCTACAGGCCACTTGGCCCATGACAACACTGCTAACGCGTGGCCATTCGAAGCCGGGCAGAACGGGCTCCCAAGCCTTGTACATGGGCAGGCTCTCTGGAGCCATTAACCGAAGGCTACACATAAGGTGCAACTCATTGCCGGAACCAGGCCCAAGGTCATGCCCTCGGGTAAAGAGTACTTTTCCATCGTCTTCGCCTCGTTCATGGCCTCCGTTGCCAAGCATAGTCGGGTTCATAGCCAAAAAGGAGAGCCGTTCAACCTCTCACATAGCAAGCAAAAAGGCCCACCTTTCGATGGGCCTTCGATGCGCCATTTGGCGCCGAACGAAATACGTTAGCGAGACCGCTATGGTTCGCCTTTGACGGGCAAGTGGAGCACTATCTTGGTGCCTTGCCCCGGCTGCGACCCGATAGACAGCCACCCACCCGAGAGCACGGCCCTCTCCTGCATCCCCATCACCCCGAAGTGGGCTCGCTCGGTCAGTTCGCTGGGGGTCTCTGAAGGTTCAAAGCCGACACCATCGTCCTCTATGAACACGGTGATCCCGTCTGAATCGAACTCCGCCCGGATGTGCACCCTGGAGGCCTGAGCGTGCTGTTCCACATTGTTCAGCGCTTCCTGAACGATACGAAAGACTGCCAGTTCTACACGGGCGGGGAGGCGATAGGGCGTTCCGGATAACTCCAACTCTGCGTCGATGTGATCACTGGCCGCCAAATCATCTACCAGTTTCTGCAAACCCGGGATCAATCCCAGATCCTCCAAATACACGGGGCGCAGGTCGCCGATGTATCGGCGCAAATCGATCATAATGGAATTAGTGAGCTCCCTCATCTCCGCCAGCCGTCCCGACAAACCCTCCGCATTCTGGGGCAGTTCCCCTTGAAGCCTCTCCAGTTCCTGCGAAAGAACAATCAACGACTGCACGGTATCGTCATGTAACTCGTGACCAAGCCGCAGCCGCTCGTCTTCCTGTGCCTGGCTCACCGCAGCCATATATCTATGCATAGCGGCTTGGTAGGCACCGATTCGCTCCGCCATCTGATTCAGAGTGACCCGCAGTTCGTCGATTTCGACAATCCCACCGACCGGCTCGCGAGCGGCGGAGAAGTTGCCCCAGGCGATCTTGTTGGCCGTGCGGCCCAGTTCTTCCAGAGGTTGAAGCACCTGGCGCACCCCTAAAGCGATGGTTATGAGGGACCCCAAGGCGATCAGGACCACAACTAAGGGTGTGATCTGGGAATAGCGCATCATGGGAGCGAGGAGCTCACTCCACGGCTCCTGAACGATCACCATCCATCCGCCTTGGCCTAGGGGAGCGTGCGCCAGGACCATTGGCCCCCCAGCCAGATCCCGATGCACGTGCGCGCCAGCCTCGGCCAGCTGGGTGCCGTCCAAGCGCAAGTGGGTGAGTGCGTCGCTTTCCAGCTGGACCTGGTTCAGAGGATAGAGGACGGTTCCCCTGCCATCGACCAGATAGGCAACTCCCGAAGCGCCCACTGTCAAGTCCCCTAAAGTCTGCTCTGCACCGCAGCCCTCTGGTGAGAACACGCCGACCAGCGCGCCTGCTTGCCCCACCCCGGCAACGACCCAAGCCGCCAGGGTGCGACGCGAGAGTGGCTCTTCCAAGGTAATCAAGAGCGGCGGCGCGTCCCCCACACTGATTGGCTCCAAGTGTGGCATCACATCCCGGATCCTGGCTGTCCACACGTCGGAATCAGGCCAAGCGGCCAGTACTTCACCACCCGTCGTCAACAGGGCAACGCCTTCATCAAACGCCCCCAGTTGGGGCGAGTATTCCCGTAGCAGTAGAGGATAGTCGACCGGCTCGGCATGGCGGAGGCCGGCCTGATCACGAACGCTTTCCAAGGTATCCCGACAGTGGTCCAGGCCCGCCCCGATTGCGTTGGCGGCCACGGTCGCCAGCGCCAAATCTCTATCCTCCACCAACACCCTCATCGCCCTTTGGTGGCTGTAGACACCGGTGAAGGACAGAACGAGCAAGATGGCCGCCACCGGAAACACGATCCAGAGCAGCATCTGACTGCGGAGATCTCGCGACAACCTCTTCCGCCAGCCCCTGCTAATCATCCTCCGCCGTCACTCTGCACTGTCATCCACAGTAATCCAGCCCTCCCGTACGGCCTTCAAAACCGCCTCAGTGCGGGTGCCGACGTGGAGCTTGGAGTAGACTCTGGCGAGGTGGCCTTGGACAGTGCGGTTGCTTATCCCTAGTTCCTGCCCAATGGCCTTGTTCGTAAGACCTTTGGCCGCTAGGCGGAGAACCTCCAGTTCCCGATCTGTGGGCCTCTCCACCACCTTATCACCCTTCAACCCCACGCGACCTGATCTCATCCGCGCCATCAGCCTCTTTGCGATGCCTCCGTCCAAGGCTGGCTCGCCCTCGGCTATGTCACGAACGGCCTTGACTAGCTGGCGGGAGTCAGCACTCTTGAGGAGATAGCCGTCAACGCCCGCTTGAAGGAGGGCAAAGACGTAAGGATCATCATCGTAGGCCGTGAGAATCAATATCTTCACCCGGGGGTGCTCGGCCTTGATAAGGCGGGCCAGATCGACGCCAGAGATCTTGGGCATCCTGATATCTACAACTGCGATGTCTGGCTGATGCTCCGCTACCAGTTCCAAAGCGGTCTCGCCGTCTCCTGCCTCGGCCACGACGGTGATATCACCACTCTCTTCCAGGAACCGACGAATCCCCTGTCGAACCAGAGCGTGGTCGTCCGCCAAAACTACCCT
>JAUWYD010000354.1 GCA_030616025.1 Chloroflexota bacterium | reverse complement strand
GGCCCGGCCTCGCCCCTCAGCTGAAGCACGATGGTCCTGATTTGGGAACCACCCGTAGCTCCGATCGGGTGCCCCTTGGACAGAAGCCCTCCGTCTACGTTCACCGGTGTCTTGCCTTCTTTGTAGGTTTCCTTGGCCTTGATGAGTTCTTTGCCCTCTCCCGGCTTGGCGAAACCCAGCTTCTCGTAGGCCATCATCTCGGCGATGGTGAAACAGTCGTGCACCTCGGCCACGTCAATGTCCTCTGGACCGACCCCAGCCATCTCATAAGCCTGTTTTCCAGCCTCGATGGCCACGCTCAGTCCGGTGAAGAGGTCCCGTCCGGCCGTGTTGACCGTGTCTGAGGCAGCTCCCAACCCCAGGATCCAGACGGGCTTGTCGCATAGTGCGTTGGCCTTCTCCTCGTTGGCCACGATGATGCAGCAGGAGCCATCGGCATTGGCGCAGCAATCGAAAACCTTCAAGGGTGTAGCCACTGGAGGCCTCTCGGGATCGAAGATCTGCTCCATGGTCACGGGCTTTCTGTAGACGGCCTTCTCGTTCATCTGCCCATAGGTCGCTGCCTTGATTCTTATCAAGGCCAGGTCTTCCTCGGTGGTTCCGTATTCCTCCATGTGTGCTCGTGCGTACATGGCGTAGTACGCTGGCATCATGGTCCCAAAGGGAGACTCCCACTGGATGTCTGCGCCTCTTCCCATTCTCTCCTGGGATTCCGCCGAGGTGATTTCGGACATTTTCTGAAAGCCCAGCACGCATACGACGTCATGGAGACCGGACTTGACCAGTGAGTAGGCCGCTCTTACACCCATGCTGCTCGAAGAGCAAAGGCTCTCCAAATAGAAGGTGGGCTGAGGTGTAAGACCGAGATACTCAGCGATCACGCCCGCTGGAGATCTTTGCTTGTCGTACTCTGGAGCAGAACAAATAATGGATGCGTCAATATCCTTGTTCGATATCTTGGCATCCTCCATGGCCTCCTTGAACCCCTCGTAGGCCAGTTCCCGGATTGAGCCGGGATATCCGCGGACAAAAGCACTTTGTCCGACTCCAATGATCCCTACTTTTCCCATACATGACCTCCTAGTTCATTTCGACGCTTCTCATATGGCACCTGCTCGGTGCATGCTATCACAGATGCCTTGGGGTCTCAAAGACCGGATTCTGGCCAGTTCTCTATGGCCCAGGCCAGCTCCTCCTGGCTGGGGGTTGCATTCCCCAGCTTTCGGACTACCAGCCCGGCTGCGAAGTTAGCCAGGCGACCTCCATCAGTGACCGTGAGGCCGGCAGCGAGCGCCAGGGTCATGACCGCGATGACTGTATCACCGGCGCCCGTTACATCGAAGACCTCGGTGCGGTTGGCCACTGGGACGTGCAGTGTGCCCTCCTCACGGCTGATCAAAGACATTCCTTCGTCACCCCGCGTAACGACGATGGCCGATGAACCCAAGTCAGCCAGCAGACCTTCCCCCGCTCGCTCAAAATCGGCGTCAGCCTGTAACTCTCGCCCCAGCTGGCTCTCCGCCTCACGGCGGTTGCATTTCACCAGGTCGAAGCCCTTGAACTTGTACAGGTCTCCCTGAGTATCCACCGTGATCAGCTTGCCATGATCACGCGCGACACGCAAGGCCGTGGCGATGGTCTCCTCGTTCACCACACCCGTCTTGTAATCAGACAGGAGCAGGGCGTCGACCGTTGGAGCTAGCTCTCGAAGGTGGGCTACCAACTCAGCGGTGACATTGGCATCAAGGGGGCGCCGATCTACCTGGTCTATGCGGGCCAGTTGCTGGGGAAAGACCAGGGTGCCCTCAGCGACTACGCGGGTCTTGGTAGTCGTAGGGCGCGCTGGCTCGGTCACTACGCCGTCGGTGATGATCCCTGCCCTGTGCAGGTGGTTCACTAGGCTGCGGCCGGCGTCGTCATCCCCGATGACGCCTAATTGGTGAGCGGTACTTCCCAGAGCGCTGATGTTGTGAGCGGGATTGGCAGCGCCACCAGGTAGGTGAAAACGGCGATCGAACTCCAGCACCGGGACCGGTGCCTC
>JAUWYD010000320.1 GCA_030616025.1 Chloroflexota bacterium | reverse complement strand
ATCGGCGAGGGGGAAGGGGCCATGCTGGACCTCGCTGAGGCGCTGGAGAATGGGGCACTGGAACCCAATATCCGCAACTGGTGGTTCGAGGTGAACGGCGAGGTGGTGCGAAACCCGGTGCGACCCTACATCAAGGATCTCGACAATCTACCTTTCCCTGACCGGGGATTGGTCTACGAGCAGCATCGACCGACGCGAAACAGCAAGATCAAGCACTTCTTCAGCGGCAGAGGTTGTCCCTACGACTGCACCTACTGCTTCAACCATGCGCTATTCGAGATCTACAAGGGTCAAGGGCGGCGCGTCCGCAAGCGGAGTGTGGACGTCGTCTTGGCGGAGATCACCGATGTGCGGGACAAATACCCCTTGGCCTTTGTGGTCTTCCTGGACGACACCTTCACGATCCGCACGGACTGGATGGCTGAGTTCGCCGAGAAGTACCCCAGTCGCGTTGGGTTGCCTTTCTTCTGCAACGTGCGGGCCAATCTGGTGACAGGGGAACTCGTGGAGCAGTTGCGACATGCTGGTTGCGTGAGTGTGGGAATGGGCATAGAGGCGGCAAACGACCGCATCCGAAATGAGATCTTGCGGCGCAACATGAGCCAGGAGCAGATAGTGAGCGCCTGCGAGATGCTGAGGCGAGCAGGCATCAACGTGATGAGCACCAACATCGTGGGCCTGCCGACCGGTGGTCTCGAAGATGACTTGGAGACTCTGAGATTGAATATCAAATGTCGGCCTGCTTTCGCCAACGCCTTCATTTTCCAGCCATATCCGCGCACTCAGCTGGGGGAGTTGGCTCGCCGGGAAGGGCTGGTGGAAGGAACCTTCGATGATATCTCCGTCTCGGCCTGGGATAGTTCTGTGCTTCGCTTCCCGCCGGACGAGAAGCGTCAGATAGAAAACCTCCAGAAGCTGTTCGCCATCACTGTGGAATGGCCGTGGCTATTGCCCCTCGTGCGTCGGCTGCTAGGACTGCCCAAGAATAGGATCTTCTGGCTGGTACACAAACTCTGGAAAGGGTATACCATCGCCAGGAGGATTCACCCCGCGCGTCTTTCCTTCAGGGAGTACCTGGAGGCGATAAGGCATTTCATGAAACTCGAATAGCGCCCATCTTGGCTGACCTGTCGGGTGGTGCGAGGCACCGCGATTGACTCACTTTCCAAGAGTGGGGGTCAGGATTCCCAGTGCAGGCAGAGGGGAAAGGGACTGGGACTCACATGGCGACTTACAAAGTGGGAGGCAAGGTTTCGCCGTTCCAGGTCAAGAGGCATAAGCTATGGGGCGAGATTGTGCAAATACGGCGCTGGGGCCGAGGCTACAGTTGCCACGTACGCTGGGATCCAGAACTGTGGCGCTTCAATGGGAAGAAACATCCTCAAGAAGGCTGGTATCCCCAAACCAAGCTGTGGCCTGCAAAGCCAGAATAGCTGTGCGCTATGGGGCAAGGTTCACGCGTTAGGGGGACAAACAGCTAGAGTGCATGATCTACTCGATGGGAGGTAGTGTGTGATGGCAGAGATCAAAACGGACGTCGCAGTATTCATAGATTTCGAGAACATATACATTTCGGTGCACAACAGACATGATGCGGATCCCAACTTCGAGTATGTAATGGACAAGTGTGCCGAGTATGGTCGCATCACCATCGCCCGGGCGTACGCCGACTGGTATCGGTATCCAAGAGTCACGAGCGCCCTGTATGCGCATGGTATCGAGCCGATGTACGTCCCCACGTATTACTATGAGCGTGACAAATCCCATAGCGCGAGTGCCATCAAGAACAGCGTGGACATCCATCTCTGTATCGACGCCATCAAGACCTTGTACGGCTATCCCAGCATAGGGAGCTATGTACTGGTTACCGGCGACAGGGACTTCATCCCCGCGGTGAATACGATCCGTCAGTATGGCAAATGGGTGGTGGTCATCGGGGTAGGGGGAGCGGCATCTTCCCATCTGGCGCAAAGTGCCGACGAGTTCGTCCTTTACGAGCACCTGATGGATAAGGAGGTCAAGGAGGTCAAGGAGGAGCCCGGGGACGTCTACCAAGCTCTCGTGGAGGCTATTCACCTGGCCCGGCAGAGGGACAACATATCCACCATGGCTACCCTGAAACTCCTGATGATGGAGACTCTGGGCGGTTTCGACGAGAAGGACCACCGGGACTCGGAAGGGAAGCCCTTTGGCAAGTTCAAGGATTTCGTGAGGGAAGCCGAACGGCGAGACTTGGTGCAGATCTTCACCAGCGGGACGGTCCACGAGGTGTTCTTGCAGGATGAGGACCCGTACGCGCTAAGTCACTTCGTGTCAGAGGTGGTTTCCGAGGAGGAGGAGCCTGTAGGTGGGATCGGGCCCCGAGAGTGGAGGATCTTTCGGGAAATGATGCGGCAATTCGACGAGCCGGTTCGCTTCGTGCAGATCTACAACGCCCTGCGTGG
>JAUWYD010000045.1 GCA_030616025.1 Chloroflexota bacterium | reverse complement strand
GCAGCGATGCTGCGCCGCACGGCCGCGGCTCGCTCGCCGAACCAGATGGGTGCCAGATCGTAGTCCGTCTGCCTGAGATTCCCCAGAGGTTCGGCTCGAGTACAACAGGCCCAGACGTCGCCATCGGGGGCAATGTGGGCCGATGAGAAGCCAGCGTAGCAGGGGATGACTTGCCGCTCCTCGAAGAGTATTCTCTTCGCCAGGTCGTAATAGTGCATCCTGAAGGCCTGGGTTATCCTGGCTAAGCCCGAGAAACTGCCGTTCTTGATGTGGGCGGTCAGGAAATCTGCGATCTTGGCGTATTGCTCTGGAGAGGGGCTGATGTCCATACCCGTGGTATGCAACTCGACTCGCTCTTCAGCTATCTCACTGATATACGAGTCGGCTTCTAGTTTCCATAGCTCCTCATAGATCTCGGGAATGCGGTGGACATTGAAGCGCGACACTACAGTGTGGATGCCCAGCGTCAGATTGGGATAGTCAAGAGCTCGCAGAGCTTGGTAAGTTTCCAGGGCCTTTTGATAGCTGCCTTCCACCCCCCTGATCGCGTCATGCTCCTGGCCGACGCCGTCCAGCGACACGTTGATGCCCACCGGAATTCCTTGTGCAGCCTGGAGGATCTCCTCCACCTTCTCGGGGACAACGCGAGTCAACAGGGCGTTGGTCGGGATAGTGATTATTGCCGGTTGACACAAGTCACACCCGGCGCGCACGACTTCGACGATGTCTTCACGGAGGAAGGGCTCTCCCCCGCTGAAAGTGAGGTAGTAGGGTGTTTCTCCTATCCTGGAGAATATGGCTCGCCACTCGTCCGTGGTCAGCTCCTGGGCAGACCTCTGCCACACGTTGCAGGTTTTGCACCGGGAGTTGCAGCGGTAGGTCACGCTGACCACCAGGTTGAACGGGTAGCGCCGTGGCTTCCCCAGGCGACGAAAGGCCATGTACTGGGGCAGCTGGGGCAGGAGTTCCAGCATCTCAGGCTACCTCCTGCTCGTACCATTCGATGAAGGAACGCATGCCCGCCTCCACGCTCATCGTGGGGCTGTAGCCCAGCAGACGACGGGCTTTGGAGATATCGGCACAGGTCAGAGGGGGTTCGCTGGGGGGAAGGGGAGGGGATATGATCTTCGCTCTTCGGCCCAGCAGCTCCTCGATGATACTGACGAAGTCTCGCATGACCACCGGCTTGGAGTTGCCCAGATTGATGATCTCGTACTCGCAGTCGGCCTCCACAGCCGCCAGCACCCCGTCAATCACGTCTTCGACGTAAGTCCAGTCGCGCTGGGGCCGTCCTCCGTCGTACAGGGTTATTTGCTTATCCTGTGAGATCGCCTCAGTGAACAGATAGGGGGTCATGTCCGGCCTTCCTCTCGGGCCGTAGACGCTGAAGAAGCGGAGGACGGTGCAGTGCAGGCCATGAAGATGGTGGTACACGTGGGCCAGCAGTTCACAGGCCCTCTTGGTGGCCGGGTAGGGTGCCAAGGGTCGAATAGCGGCGTTGTCCTCCTTGAAGGGTATATCCTTGCTGGCCCCGTAGACGGAGGACGTGGAAGCGAGGATGAAGCTGCGAACTCTATGCCGAGAGGCCAATTCCAACAGGTTCAGCGTCCCTTTGACATTGACCTCCTCGTACAGGACAGGAAACTGCACGGAGTTGCGGACCCCGGCCATGGCCGCGAGGTGGATCACCTTTTGTGGTTTTTCATTGGAGAAGATGCGCTCCATCTCTTGATATTCGCGGATGTCGCTCTCGTGAAGCCTGAAGGACGGCGAAGTGAGCGCGGTGGCCAGATTGTCTCGCTTGCGCTGGGGGCTGTAGTAGTCGTTGAAGTCGTCTACACAGACGACCTCGTCTCCCCGCTCCAACAGTGCATCAATAGTATGGCTGCCAATGAAGCCGGCCCCTCCGGTGACCATGATCTTCATGCGTGGCTCACCTCTTGCTCCCCAGCACATAGCGGTGGTGGGCCCAGATGACCTTCAAGCGCCAGGGCAACGGGATGCGCTCGAGGAGAGAATAGCCGTCGATGATGTCCTTGAGCTCTGGCCTCTTACCCAGGTAGTAGTCCATCGTGCTCCACTGCCAGTCATCGCCGCTGAATTGTCTCTCCAATCTCTTGGACCTGATGCCCAGTCGTCGCAACAGTTCGGCGGCCGGCATGACGGTGTCTGGCCAGGGCGGGATGTCGAGAACTCCCTCCTCGACGATTCTGAGATTCTGTTTTCCGAGAGCATTCTTGATGAGCCCCATGTTGACCCATTGCTCATCAACGGTCTTGAAGAATTCCTTGTCCACGAGGACTCTGCGCAACCAGTATCCTACTTGCAGCCTGTTGGGCATTGCTACGAAGACCAGGTGTCTGGAAACCCGCACCAGTTCCCCCAGCAGCGCGGCAGCGTCGGGGAGGTACCAGAGACCGGCCCATTCCCAGGCGAGATCGAAGGAATCATCATCAAAGGGCAGATGCGTCAGGTCCTCGCGGAGGACGAAGCGACAGGAGAGGTCGAGCTCTCCCCAAATGCGCTGGATGCCATCCAGCCTTTCCGCGTTTACGTCCACCAGGGTGACGTCGCAACCCTGCTTTGCCAGGTGCACGCTGTTGATACCGGAGACTCCGGCCATACCGAAGAGGGGCGCCTCCAGCACCGTTTGGACATGGTGCTTTTTCAGGAGGCGATCTAAATAGTCGTTGAGGACCAACCGCTCATAGACCAGCCCCAGACCCTCGTTGTAGTCGACCAGGTACCGCTTCCAAGTAGACTCGCTCACACTATGGCCCTGTTTCACACTCGCAGGCGTCCGCCATCCGGCCGGGCAAAGGGTTGTGCGTACCAGGAGCATCGCCTCTACGACAGTTCTTGCGCCCCCGAGATGTGAATCCATTATAACATCCCGGTAGGTCACGTGCAAACTCCTTCTTGATAGCCTTGCAAGTGTACAGGACTGATGGTATCCTTATCGTACTTTTGGGACCATGACCAGGACGGAGATGGAGAGTGAGTTTGAGGACGAGTTGGCTGCCCCTCACCCTGGCGGCCCTCGCGTTCTTGGTTTCGGCGTGCGATGTTGTCGGGGGCGGTTCCTCAATTGATGACATCGTACTCACCACGGCTCCAGACGCTGACCACTGCCCCACCGACGAGGTCACGGTCTATTCTCCCGAAGATGATCTCCACTGTTCGGTGAGAGCATCCAATGTTCGACCTGGGTCTATTATCACCTTCCGCTGGTACTTCGGCGAACAGCTCATCGAGGAAGCCAGCTACCGGTTTGAGTCCAGTGGGTCTGGTTGTGCAAGCCACGAGATGAAGTGCGTCAACCCTTGCCCTTGGCCCAGGGGAGGATACCGCGTCGAGGTGTACTTGGATGGTCACCTTGAGCGCAGCGCGACTTTTGCGGTTAGCTAGGGAATGCCGCGTGCCGCCTTCTAGGTAGGCGCGGAGGTGAAACATGGATTTCACTTTTGAGAAGAAGCATGAGCTGCTGCGCCGTACAGTACGGGAGTTCGTAGAACAGGAGATAGCTCCCAGGACTCCAGAGATAGAGGAGACTCATGCCATCCCTGACGACCTCGTGCAGCAGATGGCGGACCTGGGGTTCTTCGGCGTGCCCTTCCCCACCAAGTATGGGGGTGCCGGTGCTGGGGAGACAGGGTACTGCATCCTCATGGAGGAGTTGGACAAGGGCAATCCTTCGGTTGCGGTGCTGATTGGTGCCCACACCAGCATTGGGGCCACTGCCATTCATCTTGATGGCAGCGAGAGGCTGAAGCAAAAGTACCTGCCGCCTCTCTGCCGGGGTGAGAAGATAGCTGCCTTCGCCCTCACCGAGCCCGACGCTGGCTCCGATGCGGCTTCCATCCGACTGGCGGCCGTGCGCGAGGGAGATAGCTACATTCTCGACGGAACGAAAATCTGGATCACCAACGGGGCGGATGCGGAGGTTTTCAGCGTTTTTGCCGTAACGGACAAGACGATGGGCTATCGAGGAGGGCATACCGCCTTTGTTGTGGAGAAGGGCTTTCCTGGTTTCTCGGTTGGTACGATCGACGAGAAAATGGGAATTGTCGGGTCCTCCACTGCAGAGCTGGTTTTCGAGGGGTGCCGTGTGCCGGGTGAGAATGTGATCGGGCAGGTGGGCATGGGCTTTCTGACCGCGATGCGTACCCTGGATCATGGACGTCATGGGCTGGGTGCAGGCTGCCTTGGAGGTGCTGAGGGGGTATTGAAAACCTGTCTGGAGTACGCCAAATACCGTGAGCAGTTCGGGGCACCTATCGCCCAGAAGCAGGCTATCCAATTCATGATTGCGGACATGATTACCGAGATCGAAGCCCTGCGGTCACTGGTCTATCGAGTCGCATGGCTGGCTGATTCGGGACGGCCTTACAGGCAGCTTGGCGGAATCTGCAAGCTTTTCGGCTCGGAGGTACTGGCCAGAGCGGTGGACAAAGCCGTGCAAATCCACGGTGCCATGGGATACATGAGAGACTACCCGGTCGAGCAGGCGTATCGTGATGCACGCATCACCGAGATATTTGAAGGCGCCAGCGAGATACAGCGTGTTGTCATCGCGATGGAGGCCTTCCGGAAACTAGGCGTACGGATAGAGCCATAGCAAGGAGTTTCAAAGATGAAGGTGATCGTACCCATCAAGCAGGTCTATGATCCTAGGACGGTGCGCGTGAGCCGGTCGCGGGGTATTCTGGACATCCGCGAGGCCGAGCTAATCATGAATCCGGGGGACAGGTACCCGCTGGCGGAGGCCCTCGGATTGAAGGATGAGCAAGGGGCCCAGGTCGTAGCGATCAGCATGGGACCTCCCGAGGCTGAAGACATATTGAGGGAAGCGCTGGCTATGGATGTTGATGAGGCGATTCTGCTTTCTGATGAGGCCTTCTCCGGTGTCGATGTCTCCGCGGCTGTCATGATCGTGGGCAAAGCCATAGCCAGGATTGGCAGCTACGATCTGATCTTGACTGGTTGCAAGGCTTCCGGGGACGGAAGTGGACAGTTTGCACCGCGACTGGCACAGCGCCTCGATCTTCCTCAGATCACCAGAGCCAGTCATCTGATGGTGGAGGGAGGAAAGGTCAAGGCCAGGCACAAGCTGCTCGATGGTTACGCTTTCCTTGAGGCTTCTCTGCCCGCCGTACTGTCTATTGACGAGGGAGCGAACGAACCTCGATACGCGAGCCTACCCGGGTCGATAGCCGCTTACGATGAGCGTACGGTCACTCTTTGGGGGGCGGAGGATCTGGAGTTGACCCCAGAACAGATAGCCGAGAATACGGTTATTGAGGTGAGGGCCACCCTGGCTGGTCCTGAGCGGGAGGTGGGAAGAGTCATAAGAGGTGAGCCCAGTGAAGCCGCCAGAGAACTGGCTCAGGAGTTGAAGGGCCGGGGTCTCATGCGGTAGGATGCTGGGTGCGCGGAATTGCGAAGGTTGGATTGGGAGACGCAAACTTGCTTTGCTGGGGACGGAGACAGTCATTCTCACTCGCGACGATGGCCAAGGGTGCCAGAAGAGAGGCGATGACATGACAGGTGACCTACTATTGTTGAACGCCAAGGTATACACGATGGATCCCTCGGCTCCTCAAGCCGAGGCTGTGGCAATACGTGGATCACGGATCCTTGGAGTGGGCAAAGAGGAGGACTTGAGGGACTTGGCTGAGGGTCAAGGGTGGCGTATCGTTGATCTGGGCGGCAAGACTGTATTGCCGGGCTTCATAGATTGCCACCTGCATTTCCTGTGGTATGCTCTCGGTCCGAGCAGGGTGCAACTGGACGGAGCTTACTCACTGCAGGCGACGCTGAACAGGGTCAAGAGGCACGTAGACCAAGCAGAGCCTGGAGAGTGGGTGTTGGGGTGGGGTTGGAACGACGCCGACTGGCAGGATGCAGGATCGCCTTCCAGGGAGGACTTGGACCGCGTGGCGCCTGACAACCCTGTAGCGGTTAAGAAGAAGGACGGCCATGTAGTATGGGCCAACTCCTTGGCCTTGCGGATGGCGGGCATTGACGAGGAGACGTCAGATCCACCCGGCGGTAGGATAGAGAGGGATGAGGATACGGGCCGACTCGTGGGCATTTTCAAGGAGGAGGCCATGTATCTGATCTACGGCGCCGCGCCACTCCCAGGCCCAGAGACGCGCCAGGAGGCTCTGCTCAGAGCTATGCGTGAGGCACAGGCACTGGGTTTGACGGGCATCCATGATTGCGACGGCAGCGAGTCCCTGAGCGATTATCAAGAGATGTTGAGTAGAGGGGAATTGGGGCTGCGTGTCTCCATGATGATCCCTCGCGAGAATCTGGATGACGAGATCAGGCTAGGCCTCAGGAGCGGCTTCGGCAACGAGTATCTACGGATAGGGAATGTTAAGGTCTTCTCCGATGGCACTCTCGGATCGCAGACGGCGCAGATGTTGGAGCCTTTCGTCGGCCAGCCTGAGAATCTCGGCATCGCTGCCATCAGCCAAGAGGAACTGGAGGATGTGGTGGAGCGAGCGGCAGATGCGGGCATCGCTTCCTCAGTTCATGCTATCGGCGACAGGGCGAACCGTCGGGTTCTGAATGCCTTTGCCAAGGTGCGCCAAAAGGCGACGGGAGCCGGACTGCGGCACAGAATCGAGCACGCCCAGCTTCTTCACGCGGAGGACGTACCTCGCTTCGAGGAGCTGGACATCATAGCTTCCATGCAGCCTGTTCATGCTACTTCGGACATGGACCTTGCGGAGAGGTATTGGGCTGGTCGCGAAGATTGGGCCTATGCCTGGAGGTCTCTGCTCGACACGGGGGCCCGACTCGCTTTCGGGTCTGACGCACCGGTGGAGTCGATGGATCCCTTGGTTGGGATTCACGCGGCAGTCACCCGGCAGAGGGCCGATGGGCAACCTGAAGGGGGATGGTATCCTCAGCAGAGGCTCTCGGTAGTCGAAGCCGTTCACGGCTACACACTGGGTGCAGCCTATGCCTCTGGGGAGGAGAACGACAAAGGTTCAATATCGGTGGGCAGGCTGGCAGACTTGGTGGTTCTGTCACAGGACATCTTCGAGATTCCGCCCCAGGAGATATCGAACACTCGCGTGGTAGCCACAGTGTTTGATGGGAGGGTCGTCTACGGCGATGATGAGCTGTAACCCAGGATGACAGCCAGAGGTGATGTTCGGCTCTATCTGACCTTGCTGGTGGGTGTGGTGGCGGTATCCTTCGCCGCCATTTTCATCCGGTTGGCTGATGCTCCCTCAATCGTCATCGCCGCCTATCGCTTGACGCTTGCGTCCCTGATCGTGGCGCCCGCGGGTTTCATCCGTTGCTGGGGGGAGATGAAAAGCCTGGAAAGGCAGGACGTGCTATTTGCCATGTTATCGGGTGTCGCTCTCAGCTTGCACTTCGCGCTGTGGATAGCATCCCTGAGCTATACGACGGTGGCAAGCTCAGTGGTCTTTGTGGCCACGAACCCACTGTTTGTGGGCATAGCTTCCCATCTGTTCACCGAAGACAAGGTTTCGAGGGCTATGTTCAGCGGAATCATCCTGGCGGTGCTCGGGGGAATGATAATTGGCTGGGACGACATGGCTCTGGGCGGCAGGGCGCTATGGGGGGATCTCCTAGCCCTAGGCGGAGCGGTCATGGCCGCCGGGTACTTCTTGGCGGGTCGGCGGCTCAGACCCAAGGTATCACTCTTGGCCTACATCTCTCTTGTCTATTCGATGGCGGCCTTGGGCGCACTGGCGTTG
>JAUWYD010000319.1 GCA_030616025.1 Chloroflexota bacterium | reverse complement strand
GAATCCAGACTCCGCTTCAAAGTCCCCCCATTCGATAAGAGCCTTGAAGCCGTTCTGACCCTCAAAGTCCTCCGATTCTATGTGCGAACCAGGTATCTCAACACCATGCTCGCTGAAGGCGCTGCGCACGCCTTCTAGCCTGCGCTGGTTGGAGACGTGCGTCCTGTCTCCCTGAATAACACCGATCCGGCGATGTCCCAGACCCATTAGATACCGGACGGCCTCCTTCGCGGCAGCTGAGTCATCTATGGTTACCCACGTCAGCGACGAGTCCAAAGCTTGTCTAAGGCTCTCGGGAGGACAGCCGACCAGGACTGTTCTCAAACGACGCTGTGCCAGCAACTGGTCTCTCTGGGGGTCTTGCACGAAGATATTCAGGTAGAGAAGTCCTGCCATGCGATAGGTTGAGACCATCTGGTGCATCACGGGGCTATCAACGCTGACCAAGGAGAGGATCAGACCGTTTCGGGCGCAGTATTTGTCCGCACCGTGTATGATCCCGCCGACATAGTTGCCAAACACTCTACCTTCAGGGAAATCAGCCGGAGCGACAAGACCAACTGAGGTAGGAGTGTACCTCTTTCGAGGCTCATATCCAAGTTCCTCAACCGCGTGCATCACCTTCTCGCAGGTCTCGGCTTTCACCAGGTGTGGCTGGGAGAGAGCGCGTGAAACGGTAGCCACTGACAGACCGGCGAATCCGGCAACCTCTTTCAGAGTCGGGGATTTGTTAGTTGGTGGCTCAGAGCTTGAAGCCACAGAATCTCCTCCCACCTCCGATGTCCTGGAAGCCAGACCAGGGTCAGACGATCCAGAACCCCTTGAGGTGCAGAAACGATGAACCCGAGTGAGGCTGCGCCGTGTCAGGTTTCATGTTTCTTTCAGTGAAAGATACACTACCCATTATAATCGAAGTTCTGTGATCTGTCAAGTGCCGGGACTCGAACGGGCTAACTCGCCACTGCTCCGGTTCTCCAGGCTGTGCGGGCCGCCTTCGGGATATCTTCACACGGGACCTGGCGCACTGCTGCACACTGCACCACAATTGGGATTGCCTAGCCGTGAGTTGAGCATCGCTGGCCTGAGAACCGCGCTCCAGCACTTCACCGCCCCGACTGGTGTGGGGTTCCTGCAACACCTCGATCCTTGCAGCCAGGTCGACGTCCCAGAGTGCTTTCCATGATAACGCAGAACGCGATCGCTGACGGACGGAACCGGTTCGCACTTCGATTGACGTTGGTGAGGAAGGTTTGGGCTCGGTTGGAGGCCTGCGCTCGCTCGGCCCTGCTGCTTGCTGGTAGTCTCGACCTCAGCAGCGCTCCCCTCAGGAACGCAGGTTCTTGTCCCTGGGACACCCCAGGCCTTACCCCCAGGCACATAATCGGCCTGGAGATGCCGACAGCAAGCTCCAGGATGACAGCGCCGTTGGGCGGCGCTGTCGACACACATACACTTTGACAACACCCTGCCGCCGGAGTACAATGCAGTCGTACAGCAGTGCATTGCGAGCTACTAGGCTGAGGTCTCGCACTTCGAGGGACTGGGAAGATGAGTAGCCACAAAGAAGTGACAAACGACCTCTTTGTCGGCATCGATCTCGGCGGTACGAAGATCGTCACCGCCCTGGTTAGCGAAGACGGGAGGATCATCGCCGAAGACTACCGGCAAACTGAGGCGACCAAGGGACTGGCTGCCGTCGTTCGTCGCATGACAGATTCCGCAAAGAACGTGATGAAGTCGGCAAGTGTCACCCCTGGGCAGATCAAGGCCGCAGGCGTTGCCGCCCCCGGACCAATAGATGCTGAGTCCGGTATAGTGACCGCACCGCCCAATCTGCCCGGTTGGAAGGATGTGCCCCTTAGGCAACTGATCCAGGATGAGCTTGGGTTGCACACTGAACTGGAAAACGACGCTAACGCTGCAGCGCTGGCCGAGCACCGGTTCGGTGCTGGCCGAGGCACACAGCACATGATCTACGTTACGGCCAGTACCGGAATAGGCGGTGGTTTCATTGTCAACGGAGAGCTCTATGCCGGAGCGACCGGAGCGGCAGGCGAGATTGGTCACATGACTATTCTCCCCAAGGGACCATACTGTGGATGCGGCAACCGGGGCTGCTTGGAGGCCCTGGCCTCCGGCAGGGCAATCGCGCGCGAAGCTCGGGAGCGGGTGACGTGCGGAGTAGCAACGCTCATCGAGGATTTGGCTGGGGGCGACCTCAACCGCATCTCAGCCAAGCTGGTTGCAGAGGCTGCCGCGCAAGGTGATGTAGAAGCTGAGGAGATTCTTGGCGAGGCCATGACCTACTTGGGCGTGGGCATGGCGAACCTGGTCAATCTCTTCAATCCTGAGCTCATTGTCATCGGTGGGGGATTGACCAAGATGGGCGAGCGCCTCTTCAATCCAGTTCGCCGCGTCATGCACCGGAGGGCTTTCCATTCCTCGATGCAAGC
>JAUWYD010000313.1 GCA_030616025.1 Chloroflexota bacterium | reverse complement strand
AGTTGCCGCTTACGTGTCGGCGATGGGTTCGGCCGGGACCATCGCCGCTGGCGACCGCTTGAAGCAGCAGTGGCCCGAGCACAAGATCGTTGGCCTGGAGCCCATAGAATGCCCCACACTGTACTGGAACGGCTATGGCGGTCACGATATCCAGGGCATCGGCGACAAGCACGTGACTTGGATTCATAATGTGATGAACATGGATGCTATCATGTGCATTGACGACATCGAGTCCAAGAAGGGGCTACAGCTGCTGACGGAGAAGGCGGGCTGGAAGACGATGGTTGGTCGCTACGGCGTACCCGAGGACAGCGTACGTTTGATGGCGCAGACCCTCGGTATCTCTGGCGTGTGCAATGTGCTGGGAGCCATCAAGACCGCCAAATGGTATGGGTTCGGAAAGGACGACGTCATCGTCACCATACTTACCGATGCCATTGATCGGTACGGCTCTGTGATGGAGCAGATGAGCGACACCCACGGCCCTATGGATGAGACCGAGGCGGCCGTGCGGCTGGTGAGCATCTTCCACAGCCAGAAACTGGATTGGATAGAGGAGGGTACGCGCCGGACGCGCAATCAATGGCACAACCTCAAGTACTACACCTGGGTGGAACAGCAGGGTAAGACCGTGGAGGAACTGGACGCCCAGCGACGCCCGGAGTACTGGGAGGCTCAGCAGGCGCTGGTGACAGAGATTGACCAGAAGATACACGAGGCACGAGGCGATTAGCCCGCTGTCGTCGGGGGGTCTATCACGTTCCGAAGGGAGGAGACATTGAGAGTAAGAGAATTGAGGCTTCGGGCGTCGCTACACAGGACGACAGAGTGATGGCGGCGGTGGCACACGCCTCGGTCATCTGGCCGACACTGGGCATGATCGCTCCTCTGGTCATCTGGGGCACGCAGAGGGAAGAATCCACGTTCCTTGGTTTCCAGGCCCTGCAGGCTGCCGCGTACCAGTTCATTCTGATTCTAGCTAGCTTGGTGGCTGGGGTCCTATACATATGCAGCTTCTTCAGCTTCCCCGTCACTGATTTGCTTTCGGCTCCTTTCGACGACTGGGCGGCGTTGTGCTTTCCGCTTCTTAGTGTCTCCTGCACGTTTGGCATCCTGTTTCTTCTAGTATTGGCCTGGCTGGCCTATGTCGGCTACGGGCTCTTCGGCGCGGTTTCGGTGCTGCAAGGGAGCGACTTTCGATACGTCGTTCTCGGTCCGTGGCTGGACCCGTACCTCGAGCAGGCCTGAAACCCTCTCCTAGCTCATGGTTGGAGGGGTCAAGTGGCCGGACAACCTCTTGTAGGACAGATGACGCAGCATGACAAGATCCTTGCCGCCGTGGGTCATGCTGCAATCATCGTCCCTGTGTTGGGCATTGTCGTCCCCTTGGGCATTTGGGCCACTCGGAGGCAGAAATCGACCACTTTGGCCTTTCAGGCGCTCCAGGCTGCAGCGTACCATGCCCCACTGATCCTGACGGCGATGTTGTGTGGGATCTGCTTCGTCTGTGCACACTTGGGCGGCATCGTCGAAGCGGCCCGGTGCCCGCCGTCGGGTACGCGTTGTGAGCCCCTACCGGGCGAGGGGCTAGCCTTCGAGCCACCCATCGCCCAGGTCTTCTTTTTCCTCGTCGGGATACTGGTTTACCTCCTAGTCAACGGGGCCGTATTGCTGATCTTGGCGACAGGACTAGCCTATGTTGCCTATGGCCTGTATGCGGCTGTTGTGATCCTCAGAGGCGAAGACTTCCGATACAGAATCATAGGGCCTCGCTTGGAACGGTACCTGGAGCAGACCTGAGATCGTCCTCTCCGTTGGTGCGCAGAAAAGGAGGCTAGGTGAATGCGAACCAGTCACCCCTAGCGGAACCTTTGCGGCTCAACCAACGTCCTTTCAGTGGCCAAGACATATTAAGGAGGTTTGATGAGATGTTTGGAAAGACGATAGCACCGCTTTTTCTACTGGCATCAGCTCTGATACTCAGCCTTGTAGGTTGCGCGGGTGCGGCGCCGACGGAGACGCCTGCCCCACCAGAAGCTTCGGCTGAAGTGGTGAGGGCGCGCGATGCCGCGCTCACCTACGTCCGCGAGCACTTCGAAGACGCGCCTGCGGAATCGGTGTCCTGGGTGGAGGAGAGACTCACCCCCGAGGATTTGCCAGGTGGGGTGACGTGGCAGTACACCGCCGAGGGTTGGGTGGTCACGGTCTCCTACGCAGTGTTGCCGCCCGAGTGGACGGTGTATCGAGTGTCGGTGTCCAACGAGAGCACTGGGCTCCTGTGGGAAGGCCGGGTCGACGCATCGTGGCGAGTGCCGGAGGCGCCCGAACATGCACTGGCGGCGCGCGATGCGGCCCTGCGTTACGTCAGTGAGCAGTATGGCCAGAGTGGGCTTGGGTCAGGGCTGGCCTGGCAAGAGGAGCCGCTCACGCCTGTGGATCTGCCAGGTGGCGGGACCTTCCAGTACACCGTTGGGGACTGGGTGGTCACGATCTCCTACGCAGTGGTTCC
>JAUWYD010000097.1 GCA_030616025.1 Chloroflexota bacterium | reverse complement strand
TTCTTGGGAGGATGGCAGGGCCCCATACTCCCGTCGTGGGCCTGGTTCTTCATCAAAGCTTATGCCCTATACTTCGTGCTCATCTGGCTCAGAGCCACTCTGCCCCGCTTGCGGATTGACCAGTTGATGAACTTCGCCTGGAAGACGCTGGTGCCCCTGGCCCTGGCGAACCTGATGCTCACCGCCCTCGTGGCGAAGCTGGTTCCCGCCTACAGTCTGGTGGGTGCGATAGGCTTCTTGGCAATGAATGTCGTGGTCATCGTCTGTATCGCCCTGGCCAAGTATCCCGGTTGGAAGCGGGAGAAGCGAGAGGTGGTGCTCGTTCCCAGGAGCGCTTCACCCCAGGCGGAGAGCTCATAGTGAGGGCTCCTGCCCTGAGCTTATCGAAGGGCCAGCCGTCCGGATGCGCTAGAGCGTTGGCTGCGAACCAGTCAAAGAAGGATTGAACTATGCTTGGCTACGGAGTACTCAAAGGGTTGTCGGTCACTCTGAGGCGTTTCATTGACACCTACACTGGGGACTTGAGACAGTTTCCCAGAAGGTATGCCTCAGGTCCGGTCTACAAGCGGATGGGCATCACCCAACGAGGAGCCTTCACCATCCAATACCCTGAAGAGAAGATGCCCATGTTCCCTCGCTATCGGGGACCGTTGGTGCTACTGACAGATCCAGAGAAGGGCATCACCAAGTGCATCGCCTGCGGCCAGTGTGAGCGGGCCTGTCCCACGGAGAGTATCAAAGTCACCAGGGCAGAGGAAAAGGTTCAGGACCAAAGAGTGCCCGAGGTTTATGAGTACGACATGAACACCTGCATGTTCTGTGGTTTCTGCGTCCAAATCTGTCCAACGGATGCCCTGGCGCACTCCCCGGAGTTGGAGATGGGCACCTACAGCAAGGGTGACGCTCTGATCGTCAATCTGGACCAGATGCTGGAATCGGGCCTCAAGCATGCCCCACAAGGAGTGTGGCCCCCTGAGGAGAAGGAGGCAGAGCCGTCATGAGCGTTGAGCAGGTTGTCTTTCTTGTCTTGGCCGTCGTCGCCGTTGGCGCAGCCGTGGGGGTTGTCACCAGCAAGAACATCTTCTACAGCGCGCTGCTACTGATCGCCTGTCTCTTCACTGTGGCCGGCTTCTTCGTACTCCTGGAGGCAACCTTTCTGGCCGCGGTTCAAGTCTTGATCTACGTGGGTGCCATAGCTGTCCTGATCATCTTTGCCGTCATGCTCACCGAGAGGATGATGGGCAAGACGGCCCGCGCCTGGAACGAGCAGTGGTGGATCGCCCTCCTGGTCGTGATCTGCCTCGCGGCGGTAATGGTGCAGGTGGTCATCACCGCAAACTGGCAGCTGTCGGATGGGGCAGTTCCCACCGATGCCGTCTCGGCCCTGGGCCAGACTCTGCTGACCACCTACGTCCTTCCCTTCGAGGTCGCTTCTGTCCTCCTACTCATGGCCCTGATAGGAGCGATCATCATCGCGCGCGAGGAGCCGCAAGAGGAGAAGTAAGGAGCGACAATCATGATACCCCTGAGTTGGTACCTGATCGTAGCAGCAATCCTTTTTTGTATTGGCCTGTACGGGGCCCTGGCCCGACGCAACGCCATTGGCATCCTGATGGGTATCGAGCTGATGCTCAACGCAGTTAACATCAACCTCGTCGCCTTCTGGCGCTACATCACGCCGGAGGTGCTCACAGGCCAGGTCTTTGCCATTTTCGTGATCACAGTTGCCGCAGCGGAGGCGACCATCGGCCTGGCTCTGATCATCTCCATCTTCCGCAACCGGGAAACCGTCATCGTCGAAGACGTAGATATGATGAAGTGGTGATGCTACGCCCATCGTGATGGAGTAGTTCAGTAAAGAGGTAGCTATGGAAAATCTTGTCACCTTAGTGCCCTTGATCCCCATTGTTCCCTTGCTCACCTTCGCGATCATCGTGGTCTTCACCAGGCGGAACAACAAGCTGAGCAGCTATCTTGCCGTGGCCGCTATCTTCATCTCCTTCCTGCTATCCATGGTGATCGTCTTCAACGCTGTGGCCAGGATGCCCCATTTCGCGGAAGAGCCGGCGGTCCATCTAACGTTGCTACGCATTCCCACGGGTGCTACCACCCTGGACATCGGTGTGCAGATAGACCCGCTGACGGTGGCTCTGCTCTTCATGGTGCCCACCGTTTGCCTCATGATCTTCATCTACTCCATGGGCTACATGGAGGGTGATCCTCGATACTCCCGATTCTTCGCCTACATCTGCCTCTTCGCCACCGGCATGTTGGGCCTGGTGGTTGCCGACAACTTGCTGCTGTTATTCATATCGTGGGAAGTGATGGGGCTCTGCTCCTATCTGTTGATCGGTTTCTGGTTCGAGAAACCAGAGGCGATGTGGGCTGGGCTCAAGGCTTTCATCACCACCCGCATCGGCGACGTGCTCCTCATGTTGGGTATGGTGATCCTTTACACACAGACAGGTGCCCTGAGGTTCGAAACCGTGTTCGAGGGGGTCGAGCATCTGGCGGAGACGAACCCCAATCTGATGTTCATCACCGCCCTGCTGGTCTTCGGTGGTGCTGTGGGGAAGTCGGCCCAGTTCCCGCTGCACGTCTGGCTCCCCGACGCCATGGAAGGCCCCACTCCGGTCTCGGCGCTGATTCACGCCGCCACCATGGTGGCCGCCGGGGTGTTCCTCGTAGCGCGAATGATGCCCATCTTCCTGGTTCTGGCCGGGATGCCGGCCCTGGCCTGGGTGGCTGCCATCGGCGCCATCACCGCCTTCTTCGCCTCCACCATCGCCATCGCTCAGGACGACATCAAGCGGGTGCTTGCTTACTCCACCATCAGCCAACTGGGATACATGATCATGTGCCTGGGCATTGGCGGGTTCGTGGCCGCCGTCTTCCACCTCATCACCCACGCCTTTTTCAAGGCTCTGCTGTTTCTGGGCTCAGGCTCGGTTATCCACGGCGTCGGCACCAATGACATGATGGAGATGGGCGGCCTGCGCAAGAAGATGCCATACACCTTTTGGACCTTCCTAGTGGGCGCGCTGGCCTTGGCAGGCGTGCCGCCGCTGGCGGGGTTCTGGAGCAAGGACGAGATTCTGGCCATCGCATTTATTCAGAACCCAGTGGTTTGGGTGATGGGCACCCTGGCCGCCTTTATCACCGCCTTCTACATGACCCGCCAGGTGTGCCTCACTTTCGCCGGTGAGCCTCGCAAGGACGAGTTTCACGCCCACGAAAGCCCGCCAGTGATGTATGTTCCTCTGATCGTTTTGGCGGTAGGTGCAGCACTGCTGGGGTTGCTCGGTGTTCCCGCAGACTTTCCGGTCCTGGGGCCGTTGTTGGGCAACAACCCCTTCCAGCACTTCCTGGCCGAGCAGTTCCACCAGTGGCCCTACGTGCACTTGGCCCACGTGGGCTTCAACGCCTCAGTGATGCTCATCTCCGTTGCCATGGCTCTGGCAGGCATCGGCCTGGGGTACTTGATCTACGGTCGCAAGCCCCTGGTGGCAGGCCAGAAAGACCCGTTGGAGCGCATGGGCATCGTCTGGACTGTCTTGAGAAACAAGTACTACATTGACGAGATTTACCATGCCACCGTCATCCGCGGCGCCATCGGCTTGGCGAACGTCTGCTTCAGGTTCGACTCAGGCATCGTAGACGGCACCGTGAACCTTGTCGGCAAGCTCACCGAACGCTTGTCCTGGGTCAGCGGGCTGTTTGACACCTACGTCATAGATGGCATCGTCAACGGGGTGGGCCGTGTGACCTCGGCCATGGGCCAGGAGTTGCGCTACATCCAAACCGGTCGTGTGCAGAACTACATGATTATCGTCGTGATCAGCGTGCTGCTGCTGATTGGTGTATTCCTATACATGTGAGTTATCTTCGATCTTCGAGGAGGGTGCATAAATGGAAGGCTTTCCGATTCTGACCTTGATTACCCTTACACCCCTGTTGGGTGCCCTGGTGATTTTGGGCATACCCAGGGAGAAGGAGAGGGCCATCAAGCTATTCTCGGTTCTAGTGAGCCTGATCCCTCTCATCCTGTCGATCATAGTCTGGTTCAACTATGATTTCCAGGCAGCGACCCTCCAGTTCATGGAAGAGTATCAGTGGATACCTTCGCTGAACATCAATTATCGGATGGGGGTGGATGGTCTGAGCGTGCCTATGGTCTTCTTGACCGCTCTACTGACCGTCATCTGCCTCTATTACTCTTCCCACACCATCAAAGTGAGGGTCAAGGAATTCTTCTTCTTCTTCCTCCTCCTGGAGATGGGGATGATGGGGGTCTTCACCTCCCTTGATTTCTTCCTGTTCTACGTCTTCTGGGAGATCGGGCTGGTACCCATGTACTTCCTGATCGGTGTGTGGGGAGGCGAACGCCGGGAGTACGCTGCCATCAAGTTCTTCCTGTATACTCTGTCCGGCAGCGTGCTCATGCTCCTGGCCATCCTCGCCATGTTCTTCGCTGAAGGCACCTTCGACATCATCGAGATGGCGGCACGCCAACCCTTCTCCGACAATTTTGCCCTGCAAGCCATGGCTTTCTGGGGCATTTTCGTCGCCTTTGCCATCAAGGTGCCCCTCTTCCCGTTTCACACGTGGTTGCCTGACGCTCACGTCGAAGCACCAACTGCGGGTAGTGTGATCCTTGCTGGCGTCTTGCTTAAGCTCGGCTGCTACGGCTTCCTACGCGTCCTCCTTCCGATCTTCCCGCAGGCGTTCCAGGTGTATGCGCCCATCGTCGGCATCCTGGCCCTGATCAGTATCGTTTATGGCGCCCTGGTCTCTATGGCCCAGTGGGACTTGAAGAAGCTCATCGCCTACTCCTCGGTCAACCACATGGGCTACGTCATGCTGGGCGTCGCCGCCGCGGCCTACGCCGGCTTCAACATGAGCACTGACCCGGCGCTCCTGGACAGCGCGACCATAGCGGTCAACGGAGCGATAATGCAGATGTTCACTCACGGCATCATCACGGGAGGCTTGTTCCTCCTGGTGGGTATGATTTATGAACGGACCCATACCAGGGATCTGAAGGCCTTCGGAGGTCTAGGCACCAAGCTGCCCTTCTACTACGCGGTGATGCTCACTACCTGCCTGGCCTCTCTGGGACTGCCCGGCCTGGCTGGCTTTGTCGCCGAGTTCATGGTCTTCCGTGGCGCGGTTGCTATCATCCCCTTGTTGACCATCTTCGGGGTCTTGGGCGTGGTGGTTACCGCCGCCTTCTTCCTCTGGAAGGTGATCCAGGGTATGTTCCTGGGCCCACTCAACGAGAAATGGGCCGGCCTGAAAGATATGGAGCGGTATGAGCTGCTGTGTATGGCGCCGTTGATCTTCTTCATGTGCCTGTTCGGTCTGTACCCGGTGCCGATACTCAACATCATGAACGACACTGTCTACAACCTGTTGCACACCCTGTCGCTGATGATTGGCGGCTAGGCCGGCGAGAGTTGCTCTGACGAATGGAGGTTCCAAATTGGACTGGGCTGAAACCTTGATCTTGCTCTCACCGCAACTGATCCTCGTCGTCTGGGC
>JAUWYD010000080.1 GCA_030616025.1 Chloroflexota bacterium | reverse complement strand
CCGCCGCTATCAGGTTCGCAGACACTGGTGAGTTCATGTCCGCCTTCCAGTTCGGCGAGATCTTCAGCTTCATCACCGCCAACTTGGCCAACTACATCGTGGCCCTCATCCTCGTGTTGGTGGCTAACTTCATCGCGGGCTTCGGCATCATCGCCTGCTTCGTCGGCGTGCTTTTCACCAATTTCTGGTCCTATCTGGTGATGGCACATCTCCTGGGTCAGGTAAAGCGCGAATCACTGGCAGTGGCCTGACCTGCCGAAACGGCTAACCCGGGAGCGAGGGAGCGCTTTCCCTCGCTTCCGTTTCCCTTTGCACCCAGAGCCGCACGGAAATCAGGTGAGGTGAGCCTCTCGCCTCGTCTGGACAGTTCTCGTGCTGTGCGATCTTCCACAGCCTACCACTGATCCACCCGTGGACCATCTCGATGTCTCTGAGGAAGGAGAGCAATGATAGACGCCTTCTCAGGCGTCTTCACCGCCTTCGGGCTGTCGGCCTCAGCAGGGCTGAATGCCTATCTGCCGCTCCTAGTCGTGGCTTTGACGGCCCGATTCAGCACTTTGATAGCGCTGAGCCCACCTTACGACATCTTGACCAGCGGCTGGGTCATCCTCGTCATCGCCATTCTCCTGGGCATTGAGGCCTTTGCTGACAAGATCGCAGCCGTGGACACAGCCAACGATATCTTGCAAACCTTCATCCGACCGACAGCGGGCGCCATCCTGTTCGCGGCCAGCAACAGCGTGATCAGCGATATCCATCCTGTACTGGCCTTGATGTGTGGGCTGCTCGTGGCCGGGGGCGTTCACGCCACAAAAGCGACGGTTCGACCAGCGGTGACGGCGACCAGCGGCGGTGTCCTGAACCCAGTAGTGAGTGCCATCGAGGATGTGATGGCCCTCATCATCACCGTGGTCTCGATTCTGGTCCCCCTACTGGTAGGGTTACTGATGGGCGCGATCTGCGTGGCAATCGTGTGGTGGCTGCGTACGCGGAGGAGACGCGAAGAACGTGTGCGCTGAGCTGGTCTGCACATCAGCAGACCAGCTCTAGGGGCGGCGGCGCCAGGGAAGGCGCTCCCGCCAACCAGAGCATGGTATCTGTCCCAGCACGCTCATTCCCAAGCCCTCCACCTCCTCGGGTTCCCGAATCGTGTCGTCCACGTAGTCCACGAGAAACGCCAGCCCCACCCCGGCAACAAGGCCCAACACGATTCGGATGGGTATCTCCAGGCGGTCCATCAGGCTGACCCCCAAGGATACCACTGTGGGAGAGTCAATAACGAAGACCTGCGCCCCTTCAGCACCTAGTTGCGTGAAGTACTTGGCGTTCTCCTCCTCCAGAGTTTGCCTCGCTGCCGCGGCGATGGCCCGCAACTGGTCTTCGTCGGGCCAGGTGATCTGCATGGTCAGAATGCGGTGCTGCTTCTCTGCCACAGTATACCCCTGGATGGCTCCCGGCGAGACGACGATTCCGTGCCCGGCCAACCGGGCAGTCACATCACCGGCAAAGGACTCGCTCTTCAGGATCTCCGTGAAATCATCCGCTATGTACTCAGAGGCCAAGTAGGCAGAATAGAGAGGATCCATCGTCACCCGTTCGCTGTCGGACTCCGGCGCCACTCCAATGGTGAAACGCATGGAGGCCTGATACATGGGGGTCGGATGGGAACGGAAAACGATGCTTCCCACCAGGGCGACGAGAATCAACCCAGCTATGATCCACCATCGGCGCCGAACGATCCTCCAGTACTGACGTAGCTCCATGACAGCCCTTCTCCTTACCCCAAGCTAGAACGGTAACCGAGGGGTCCCCTCAGTAGATCTCGCCACTCTGCCTGCTGCGCTGCCCCTCAAGACCTACTCACCCCTCTGGTTCTCGCCATGCCCCCCGCACAACCCAAGTTACGCCATTGACCCTTCTCTCGCCTAGACTCCGCCTCGTGATCGCACTTGGTTCATTGATGGAAGGGTCAGCGGTGAAACAGTATGGTAAACTCGATCTGATCAGACCTCGATGCAGTCCTCCTCATCGCCCCAGCTTCCCATCGACGAACGTGCGCAGCTCGTCCTTGAAAGCCTCCTTATCGAAACCCTGAGCGTGTTGCCTGATTGTGACCCCATCGAAAGCCTTTCCATCGAAGCTAGATACGGCTTCCGCGAGGGACTCCGCCGTCTCCTCTCGGAAGAAGAGCCCGGTCACACCCTCAACCACTGTTTCCAGAGCTCCTCCAGCCGCGTAGGCGATAACTGGCCTGCCAGCAGCCTGGGCCTCCAGAGGAGCGATGCCGAAATCTTCCTCACCGGGAAAGACGAACGCCCGACATCGAGACAGATACTCTCCCACTTGCTGGTCTTGGAGACGGCCCAGAAACTCGATGTTGGAGTTCGCCATGGCCTCCAGTCGACGCCGGTCTCGCCCGTCACCCAATATCTTGAGGGGCAATCCCAGCAGGTTGAAAGCTTGCACCGCTAGGTCTATCCGCTTGTAGGGGATGAGGCGGGACACAATCAGAAAGTAGTCGTCGTGGCTCTCTCGCACTTGAAATCCCTGAACATCCACTGGTGGATGGATGACGAGCGCGTCTCGCCGATAGAACTTCTTGATACGTTGACGCACTGTTTCTGAGATGGCGACGAAATGCTCCACTCTGTCCGCTGCCGCCTTGTCCCAGAGGCGCAGGTTGCGGAGAACGGGAGCCAGCAAAGCTCCAGCGAGCGGATTGATTCGTTCGTGGCTCACATAGTTGTGATAGTCCCACAGGAAACGCGTGGGAGTCAGGCAGTAGCAAATGTGTACTGTCTCCGGCGGCGTTATCACCCCGTGACAGAATGCGCTCTTATTGCTGATCACCAGCTCATATCCCCTCAAGTCAAACGCCTCGAAAGCAAGAGGGTAGAGGGGAAGAAAGGGCTGATGATACCTTTTGATGAGGGGCAGCCTGTTCAGCCAGGAAGTGCGTACGTCCCACTCCCTGTATTGCACAGGCATCGCCTTGGGCCAGTAGATGGAGGTATAGATGGGAGACTGCGGGAATACCTCCTTCAACACCTCCAGGACCGATTCCGCTCCTCCCACTTGATTCAACCAATCGTGAACGATGGCTACTTTCAATGCATGGGTCTCCGCATCACCCGATGGTGATCCTGGTGCCGGTCTCCTCTCGCAGTGCTCGTGCCAGATTCTCGGGTGAGGTGATCAGGGCCTCCTTTCCACCACCTTCAAGGAATTGGATGACCGCCTCAATCTTGGGACCCATGCTTCCAGGTGGAAAGTGGCCCTCTTCCAGATATCTCTTGGCTTCGTCTACCGTCATGTGATCCAAGGGCACCTGGTCTGGTTGTCCATAATTCAGGTAGACCTTGTCCACCGCCGTGGAAATGAGGAACAGATCAGCATCAATATCGGAGGCGAGGAGGCTTGAGGCATAGTCCTTGTCTATCACGGCTTCCACGCCATGCAGGTCGCCGTTCCCATCTCGGACCACAGGAATGCCTCCTCCCCCTACTCCGATGACCACAAATCCTCCCTCGAGCAGTGCCTTGATGGCCCGTAGTTCCACAATCTCCCTCGGGATGGGGGAAGGGACAACCCTGCGCCAGCCTCGCCCTGAGTCCTCTACAATGGCCCAGCCCTGCTCCCGTTCTTGAACGCGTGCCTTTTCCTCGTCATAGAAGGGACCAATAGGCTTAGTAGGGTTCTGGAAGGCGGGATCATCCCTCTCCACGATCACCTGGGTCACTACCGTGGTCACCGGGACATCGACACCTGCCTTCCGGAACCTATTGCCAAGGAGCTGCTGGATCATATATCCCAAAGCACCCTGAGTATCTGCTCCACACGAGTCCAGAGGCACTGTATGCAGAACATGACTGGCCAACTCGGAACGCAGTAAGATGAACCCCACTTGTGGACCGTTGCCGTGAGTTATCACTACCCTCCATCCCTGCTGAACTATGTCGGCGATATGAGCGCAGGTCTCGGCAGCCGTGGCAAACTGATCAGGCACAGTCTGGTGCTGCTTGCCTTTGATGAGGGCATTACCTCCGATGGCTATCACAGCCGTTTTCGTCACAGATTTCCTCCTGATGTGCCTCGCTCACGGTCTCCTGGAGCACCATCCGCGAGTCACCCTCAGACCGCGGGTAGGGCAACTCTACCCCTTGCGGCACGTGTTTCTTGACCCAGCAAACTATATCACCTTTCGCCTCTTTGAACAACCACAGTAGCTTTTGAGGCCGTCGAGAATGCCGAACGCCCGGTCCTCCGGCATTTCAGCTCCCGTAGCCGCCGCACCGAGCCCCTCTCGGGCTTGATCGTTCGAGCCACGAGATTCCATTTCATGCCGGTCTCCCGGCATCGTGCCAGGCAGCGCGCCGGACTGAATTCCCTCGCTTGCGTAGGTCCCTGCGGGACTCGAATAATGTGTGGGGCGGCGGGATTAGTAGTCGACCGCTAGCTTTGAGACTCGCTCTTTCACACTCTCAGCTTTTTCCTGTTGCCGCCAAAGACCAACAGTGCTAGAATGTGGTGTAGACTTCTCCCGCCTGCGGAAAGGGTGGAGGCGAAGATGACGAAAGAAATGATACTCATTGTAGATGACGACGCAAGGAATATCGAATTCCTCAGGGATTCGCTCCTTGTTCCCAGTGGCTATAGTGCGCTTTGCGCAACCGATGGCGAGGAAGCCCTCCACCTTGCACTGACCCAGGAACCAGACCTCATTGTCCTGGATCTGCAGATGCCCAAGATGGACGGGTTTGAAGTCCTCGAAGCTTTGAAGAAGGCTGGGCAGAAGATACCAACGATCCTGATCACTGCACATGGCTCCGAGCACGTGGCCATCCAGGCTTTCCGCCTCGGGGTGAGGGACTACTTCCCCAAACCGTTCAAGGTCACGGAGATCATGGAAGCCGTCGAGAGATCCCTGGCGGAGGCGCGTCTGAGGAGGGAGAAAGAAGAGTTGACTGAGCGGATAGAGTTGGTGAATCGCCAACTGGAAGCGAGGTTGACGGAGTTGACCATCCTGTATGGAATCAGCAAGTCGGTGACTTCGCTGCTGGATCTGGACAAGCTGTTGACCCGGATCGTGGAAGCCACCATGTACATCACGGGGGCCGAGGAGATATCCCTCTTTCTCCTGGGTGAAGAAACGCAGGATCTGCAACTGAGGGCTGTTCAACGTGCCGGCGACAAGCAGGCTCGGGGAGTAAGGGAGAGCGCAGATGATGCCGTGGTCAGGCAGGTGATGAGCACCGGCCGACTGGCGATGATCCAATCCCCTCGATCGCGAAAGACGGACCCCTTGCAGGCGACGCTGGCCGTGCCCCTGAAATCCAGAGACGGAACGATAGGCGTGTTGCACGCCGCGACCAAAACAGCTATGGAGCCCTTCTCAGAGGACGATCGGTACGTGCTCTCCATGCTGGCCGACTATGCGGCCATCGCCATCGAGAACGCCAGGCTCTTCGCGGAGGTAGAGGAGCAAAAGGGCAAGTTGGAGACCATCCTGACCGGGACAGAAGACGTAATTGTCGTTGCCGACGAGGAGGGGCGGGTGCTCCTGATGAACCCGGCGGCGGCGGAGGCCTTCGAGGTTGAACCAGGAGAGATAATGGGCAAACCCCTCCTCGACGTGATCAGCAATGAGATGTTGCATCAACTGATCAGGCGCCAGATGGCCAAGAAGAGTGTGCGGGATTTGGAGGTCCCTCTGCTGGACGGGCGAACGTTCTACGCTAGTCTGAGCCCCATACCTGAGGTGGGTTGGGCCCTGATAATGCGAGACATCACCTATCTCAAAGAGCTGGACAAGATGAAGTCGGATTTCGTGGCCACGATCACCCACGACTTGCGCTCGCCTCTGACCTCTATTCAAGGCCTCATCCAACTGCTTCCCCAGGTTGGCGAACTAAATCAAGAACAAGAGGAATTCACCGAACGGGCGATGAAAAACGTGGAACATATGCAGGCCCT
>JAUWYD010000099.1 GCA_030616025.1 Chloroflexota bacterium | reverse complement strand
TTGCCCTGGCGGATGATGAACACACCTGTGCCCGAGGGTCCCCAGGAGGGAATGGTGACTGACAAGGAGATGCTCGATCAGTTGCTGGACCAGTACTATGAGGCCCACGGTTGGGATGTGGGGACGGGTATCCCGAAACGAGAGACGTTGGAGACCTTGGGTTTGCTGGAGTTGTGTGGAGACTGTGCGACGGAGTAGGGAGAGGAGATGCCCTCCATCAAAGTGCGCCTATTTGGCTTTGGACCCAAGGCTAGCGGTTGGGACACTGACACCAGTGAAGTTCCGCAGGGTACTACGGTGTCAGAAGTCTGGAAGAGTCTACGGTCCTCTGCTCAAGACGGTGAACTACTCGCGCGGATAGATGAAAGGCACGTCTTCTTCCTCGTGAACGGCCAACTCATCCACCGGCCACAAATAGAGACAGCTGTCTTGGACGACGGCGATACACTAACTCTTATGGTTATGGCTATTGGAGGGCGAGCGCAGGGCCTGGTAGCTGTGCAGAGGCCAGGTACTGCACATTGCCATGGGAGAGGAGGTGATCTATAGTAGAGAACCTGGCAAGTTCGAGTCGATCAAGAAACCGACAATCACGCGTAAGAATAGTTAAAGGAGGAAACTGATGAGACCGCGAAGTCTGTACCTTCTCACCTTGATGCTTGTCGCCTCCATGCTGGTGGGGGTGACTAGCTGCGGCACGCCGGCACCACCGGCTGCGACCGAGGTGCCTACGGAGCCGCCGGCACCGGCGGACACTCCTACCACGGCGCCTGCACCCGTAGAGAAGCCGGTCATTGTCATCGCCATAAGCACCGACATTGACACCATCAACCCGTATGAGTTCCGTAGCCTGGCCGGGTACCAGGCCACGGCCAACACCTACGAGTCGCTGATCATGCAGCAGGTTGAGCCAGATCCCGAGAATCCGGGAATCCTGCTGGGCACGGCCGAGTACGGACCGGGTGTGGCCACTGAGATGACGGTGGACGAGGAGAACGCCATCGTGACGCTGACCATCCCGGATGGGCTCAAGTTTGGCGATGGAGCACCCATGACGGCACAGTCGGCCAAGTTCATGTACGATGTGGCGGCTCAGGCGGCCACCACCTACATGCCTGTGCTGATGCCCTTTATGGGTCTGGAGAGCCACGAGGATGTCGTCGTCGTCGATGACAATACGCTGGAGTTCCACCTGAAGCAGCTCACGCCCCTCTCGCTGGCGATCATGGCCTTCACTGTCCTGGGGCCTTTGGACGAGGTAAGCTACCAAGAGGCGGTCGATGCGGGCGATGAATGGGCAGTCGAGTGGCTCCGTCGCAACGCCAACTCCAGCGGGCCCTACATCCTGACCGAGTGGGAGCAGGGTGTGGAGTATGTATTCGAGCCCAATCCCAACTACTGGCAGGGCGAAGACTACTTCCAGAACTCAAAGGTCATCCTCAGGGTGGTGCCATCCGCCGAGGATAGGGAGTTGCTTCTGAGGCAAGGTGATATCGATCTGGCTATGGGCTTGCCTCCGAGGAGTATGGACGATCTGGAGGCCGACCCGTGCTGCAAGGTGCTAGCTGCTAACACGGGTCGAATCTATTACGTGGGCATGAACAACAACATTCCGCCCTTCGACAACAAGGCGCTGCGCCAGGCGCTCTCCTACGCCATGCCCTACGACACCATCGTTGACGAGGTGTTGTATGGGTACGGGATGAACCCCGGCAGCCCGGTCCCCGTCGGCATGCCCACTCACACCGACGAGTTTGCCTACGAGACGGACTTGGCCATGGCGGAGCAGCTGCTGGAGGACGCGGGCTACGCCGACGGGTTGGATCTAGAGCTGGCCGTCCAGATGATGGTTTCCGAGAACGTTGAGGCCGCGACTTGGATTCAGGCGTCGCTGGCAGAGATCGGCGTGAACGTGACCATCGATAGGCTGCCGACGGCGGAGTTCATGGATCTGCTGAACCAGCACCAGCTGGGGTTCTTCATCCACGAATGGGACTCGTGGGGCAATGACCCGACCTACGAGTTCAGTTTCAACTACCTGTGTGGTCAGTTCACCAACTACACTGACTACTGCAACGAGCGGGTGGATGAGCTGATCAACACCGCGGCCTGGTCCCTGGATCCTCAGGTGAAGGAAGACGGCATGCGCGAGGCCCAGCAGCTCATCATGGAGGATGCACCCAGGGCACAATTGTACCAGCCCGAATGGCTCGTGGTCGTCACTGAAGACTTCTACGGCTATGCCGTGATGGACGATGCGTTGATGCGCTTCGCCTACATGGGTAAGACGGCAGAATAGACGCTGGCGCTCAAGTAGTGCGTGGGGCCGCCGAGAGCGGCCCCACGCATCAGGTTGCCTCAGTTCTCCCCATGGCGACCACAGCAGGGAGTAAGCGACCAAGGTGAGTGAAAGCTGCTGATGGTATCATTGCGCAGGTACGTGGCACGCAGACTGCTTTTGGGCGCCGTGACGCTCCTGGGCGTGGTCGTAGCCGTGTTCGTGCTGACCTCCGTCCTGCCTGGTGACCTGGCATCCCTAAAACTGGGCCCCTATGCCACCGAGGAGGGCTTGGCTGCCATGAGGACTGAGCTGGGCACCGACAGGCCAGTCATGGTGCAGTTCGTCGATTACGTTTCCAAACTCGTGAGAGGAGACATGGGCAGAAGTTGGCTCACCGGGCAGACTGTGCGCCAGGACATGAGCCAGCGACTCCCGGCGACAATAGAACTGGCTCTGGCTGCTCTGGTCATGGCCCTGGTCGTTGGACACGTCCTCGGTATCCTGGCGGCCGTTAGGCGCGACTCGCTTATCGATCAGGCTGTGCGCGGCTTTGCCATTCTCGGCGCTTCGACAGCGATATTCTGGTTGGCTTTGGTATTCATCTATGTGTTCTATTATCGCCTGGATTGGGCCCCCGCTCCCGTTGGCAGGCTCGACGTTGGCTCGGAGCGCCCACCGCCGGTAACGAGACTGTACGTGGTGGACAGCCTACTCGCGGGGGACTGGGAGCTTTTCACCAGCAGCTTGGCCCACCTGGCCTTGCCGGCTCTGGCTTTGGGGTTTATCGTCACTGCACCCATCACCAAGATGGTCCGGGCGGCTATGCTAGACGTACTCCACTCCGACTTCATTCGCACGGCCCGGGCCATCGGCGTGCCGTATCGGTCCATCGTCATGCGAGACGGCCTGCGCAATGCCCTGATACCGATTCTGACCACCATCGGTATCGTGTTTGGTTATCTGATGGCCGGCAACGTCCTTGTGGAGCGGATCTTCGCGTGGCCTGGCATAGGGCAGTACGCCTGGCAGTCCCTGATCTCCAAGGACTTCGAAGCCCTGAGGGGCTTCATCCTTGTTGTGGCTGTGATATACGTGCTCATTAACCTGACTATCGATCTGCTCTATAGCGTCATCGACCCCCGCATACGGCTGGGCTAGACTCCGAGTCGGGCCGACCGGTCGTGGGATTCCTTAGCAGGCAGAGGGGACCACAGCACCTGAGGCCTTGCCACTGGGGTCCCATGCAGAGCGGGGTCTTGTAGAAGGGGTTCTTGATCGTGAGTGTACGACTGTCTGCGATGTCTATACACCCTTCCATGGCATCTGCTGCGCAGCAGGTGCGGGACTTCTGGAGATTGCTTCGTACTCATCGGATGCTGGCGGCAGGCATGCTGATCCTGACAGTGGTGATCTTGGCCGCCACTGTGGGCGTCGTTCTTGTACCCTATCACCCCTTGGAGGTGGCAGCGGAGATCAAGCTTCAACCTCCGAGTCTTGCCCATCCCATGGGCACCGACAATTTCGGGCGAGACATCCTGGTGCGAGTCCTGTACGGTATCCGCCTCGACCTGCGGATTGCCTTCATGGTAGCTTTCACGGCCCTCGTCGTGGGTACTCTGGTGGGTACCTACTCCGGCTACTATGGAGGCAGGGTAGACGATGTGCTGATGCGCATCACAGACGTGATGATGGCTTTCCCCTCCTTCGTCCTCGCCATGGCCATCACCGCCATGTTGGGTAATACCATCCCCAATGTGATAATCGCGATTGCCACCTCCTATGTGCCCTTCTTCATCCGCCTGACCCGAGGGGAGGTGCTCTCGGCGCGGGAACTAGGGTACGCCGAGGCGGCTCGCTGCGTCGGAAACCCCGAGTGGCGGATCATGTATCTGCACCTGCTGCCCAACTGTCTCACACCTGCCTTGGTGCAGGCCACGTTGTGCCTGGGTTGGGCGGTCCTCGACGCTGCGGGACTTGCATTCCTGGGCCTCGGTATCCGTCCGCCCACCCCTGAGCTGGGCGTGTTGGTGGGTGAGGGAGCACTGTTCATCATTTCTGGCGAGTGGTGGACCTCCGTCTTCCCTGGGGCCGTGATCGTACTCTTAGCCTTTGGCTTTAACTTGATAGGGGATAGCCTGCGAGACATCACCGCTCAGGAGGAGCGCTGAACGTGGCAGAACAGGACACCCTGCTGCGCATTGAAGGCTTGTGCGTGAGCTTCCCGAGCGGAGATGGACGGGTCACCATCCTAGACAACGTCTCCTTCGAGGTATTTGGCCGTGAGATTGTGGGTCTCGTGGGGGAAAGCGGTTCAGGCAAAACCATGACCAGCTTGACCGTGATGGGCTTTCTGCCCCCGTCGGGCAGAATCGAGGGAGGAGAAGTCTGGTTCGGCCATGACAATCTCCTGAAGCACACCGAGGAGGAGATGAGCCGCGTGCGGGGGCGCGAGATCGCGATGATCTTTCAGAGCACTCGGAGCGCCTTGAATCCTCTGATGCGGGTGGGCGATCAGGTGGCGAGGGTATATCGTATCCAGCGAGGCCTGGGCGTGCGCGAGGCACGGAAAGAGGCCGTACGCGCCCTCAACCGCATGGGTATCCCGGATGCCGAACAGAGGGCGCGGGCATACCCGCACCAGTTGAGCAGGGGCATGTGTCAACGCGTGCTCATCGCCATGATGGTGGCATGCGAGCCAGCCTTGCTGATCGCCGACGAGCCCACTACCGGGCTGGACGTCACCATTCAGGCCCAAATCTTCGAGCTGATCAAGGATGTTCAGCAAGCCACCGAGGCTTCGATCCTTCTCATCACTCACGACTTGGGGGTCGTGGCTGAGACCTGCGAGCGGGTGGTGGTCATGTATGCCGGACAGGTCATGGAGAGCGCGACGGTGGAACCCCTTTTCGCCAAGCCCATTCACCCGTACACGCAGCGGTTGCTCCACTCAGTGCTACGAGTTGACAAAACGGTCGAGATGCCCACGGCTGATGCGGGCCTCAGTGAAGAGGTGGCCTATTCCGTGGCTGGCTGCCGCTTTGCCCCCCGTTGCCCCCGTGTGTTGCCGCGTTGCTGGGAGGAAATGCCCCCGAGAGAGCTAGCCGGGGTCGATCATTGGGTGAAGTGTCACAACTACGAATAGGTACTTGCGGATGAACGCCAAGACAAAGGAACCATTGCTACAAGTTGATGAATTGCTCAAGACCTTTC
>JAUWYD010000086.1 GCA_030616025.1 Chloroflexota bacterium | reverse complement strand
CTTCGCCTACCTCCATGTCCACGCCTCGCAGGGAAACTGCCTCGAGGGGTGTACCCGCCAGATAGGTATGATGAAGATTCTCAACCCGCACTGTGGGTTTCATACCGCCACCTCGCTGGGTTCGGGAAAGTGACAAAGCTTCTCCACCACTTGCTCTACTGTCAGCACGGTGCCAGGAAAGGATGGCTGTCGCCGATGGAGTCGCTGGGCTAGCTGGGTGACCGGAGGGACGTCGAGTCCCAGGTCTTGCAGCTTCTCTGGCTGGCCGAAAAGCTCCAGTGGGCGGCCATCCATGGCGATGAGTCCGTCATCCATCACAATGACCCTTGTACCCTGTACCGCCTCGGACATGAAGTGGGTGATGGCAAGAATGGTGATCCCCTGCCGGTGGAGCTGCTGTACTGTCTCCAATACGTGCCGGCGACCTCGTGGATCCAACATCGCCGTGGCCTCGTCCAGGACGAGACAACTGGGTCGCATGGCCATGGTGCCGGCGATGGCAACCTGCTGCTTCTGACCTGCCGACAGCATGTGCGGAGGCCTGGTGCGGTACGGGACCATGTCCACCAGCCGCAGCGCCTCGTCCACTCGCTCTCTCAACTCGTTGTTGGGCAGTCCCATATTCTCGGGTCCGAAGGCAACATCCTCCTCCACCACCGTCGCTACCAGCTGATTGTCGGGTACCTGGAAAACCATGCCCACCGTGTGGCGAATCGCTCTCAAGTGCTGGGGATCCTTGGTGTTCATATCCTTGATCCAGACATCGCCTCTGGTGGGCAGCAACAGTCCGTTGAGATGCTTGGCTAGGGTGGATTTTCCTGAGCCGTTCCTGCCGATGATGACTACGTATTCTCCTTCCCCGACTTGGAGGTCAATGTCCCGCAGGGCCTCCATGGGGTTGGGCTGGTCAGCGTTGTAAGCGTAGTGTAGGTCTTCTATCCTGATCATCAATGTGGCTCTCGCCTCAGACTCACGACGCACAAAAAGAGCCTCTCAGGAGCAACCAGAGAGGCCAGAACGTCCAAAAGGACCTACGATTTCTCGTCTTCTTGGCTCAAGTGCCGTCTCGGTCCTGAAGATCCAAGCGACTGCGAGCATGAGATGTTAAAGCACCACACTCAGGGCCGACTTCACGGTCCCTGGCAGTTCTATTTTAACATATCTCCTCTCAGGAGTCAAACCGGAGATTCTCTCAGCAATCGCCCGGCAAGAAGAACCAGACTCTGTTCCGTATCCCCCCGTCATGCTGCGGCCCCGGGGCGACATGCCTTGTGCGAGGAGGACCCGGCGAGGCCAGCTTGCCTACAGGAGGGTTGCCCCGCCCGACGAAGCGCTCTAGGAATCTCAGCTAGTAGACGTCACGCGGTCCGCTGACCTGGCTACGCAGTGCTCGAAAGGCTGGACCTCAAGTCTGCCCTTCGTTGGTTCCCACCCTCTCGATCCTCATGATGACGTTTCCCGCTGGATCGGGGCAGATGACGCGACTTTCTTCCTTGAGCCAGTCACCATCCTCCAGAGTTCGCTGCTTGGCGGCTAAGAAAGGGAGGGTAGCCTGCAGAGCATACAGGCAGAAATGACGGTGGGCCGGGATGTACAGTCGCCCACTCCTCAGGATGAAAAAGTCGCCCGGCCTCATTCCTGAAGTGCACTTCCCCCCAACTTGGTCCACCACGACTCGCAGATTCCAGAGCGGGGCTTGCTTGTTGCCTACGCTCTCGATAAGCTCGGGCGGACCTGGTTCCTCAGCGATGCCAAAGTCGGTCTGTACCGTCCCCGCCCGCTCGATCTTGAGCACCACCCGCCCTTTTGGATCTGGACACTGGACGTGGTGGACCCGCCACATCCAGTCTTCATCCTTGTCCTCCACGATCTCGCGCTCCTTGGGTGTGATGACCGGCAGCAGATTCTGCAGAGCCCACACACAGAAGTAACTGCCCTGTGGAATGCGAATATCGCCGTCCAGCACGGAGAGGTATTGACCGGGTATCATTGGGGGATCCGCGGTGCACTCGCCCAATACTTTGGCCACACTGATCTTCAACTCATACATGCAAGGCTCCTTCGGGCATCAGCTAGCCGGTGAGCCCCAGTTCTTCCAGCTTTTCCTTCTTCGGCAGCCCGGTCTCCACATCCCATCCCCGGGCACGATAGTATTCATCCAGCATTGGCTCCAGCTCCAACACCGAGCCTGCGCTGGGGCCGCTTGACTCCGACATGGGATGTTCTACAAAGCGTCTAGGTAGCGTGTCGTCCTTCCGGGTGATGCCTTCACGGGCGATGAACAGGCGTTCCAGGTTTACGATACGCTCTCCGATCAGCCGGACCTCCTCGCCGGTGATGTTCCAGCCTATGGCGGCGCGGAGAAGCTCGGCTGTCTCCTCCCAAGAGAGCACCTCCATGTTGTTATAGGTATTCTTGCACACCCCAAGCGAATCTGCGACGGCTGCCATCTCTTCGAAGTGCTTGACGACCAGGCCCTTGCCTTTGTGCTCGAGGCGGAAGGCGGTCTCGGGAATGCCAAAGCGGCGCATCCCCTCCTTTGGATCGTTGGAGAACTCAAACCACGGTTCCGAGCGCAGATGATCAGCCCCGCGGCTAGCCACAGCGTTGCCAAGGCCGTAAGCTTTGATGCTGCGGGGATCGGCCTGGAAGACCTCCAGTCCCTTGCCCTCCATCGCAATCTCCTGCGAGCCTCTTCCCAGGCGTCTGGCGGCCGCCTTCACTCCGTCCGCCAGGAGGTTGCCGAAACCGTCTCGATGAGCCACCTTGTGGATCAGAGTCAAGATGGTATCGCCTGCGCCCCAGGTGAGATCCAGGCCATCCGCTTCCTCTGTCGACAGAAGTCCGAGTTCGTGGCATTCCATAGCCCAGGAGATCACCTCGCTCAAGGTGATGGCGTCCATGCCGTAGCGATTGGCCAGGTCAACGCATTTCAGTGCCAATGCCAGGTCGCTGTTACCGACCCGAGCTGTGAACCCGGCCAGTGGCTCGTACTCAGGGCCCTCAAGGCGTAGATTTGGGAAGCGTGGATCATCGACGACGAGGAAGCGGCTGCACGGGATGGTGCACGCGAAGCACGCCTTGCTCTTGACCTTGTACAGTTCCTCAATGGCCTCACCGCTTACTGCATCCGCATGTTCGAAGCGACCGCACTGGAAATGGCGGGTCGGGAGCCCACCGATGCTGTTGAGAGCCTTGATCAGCTTGGTGGTTCCCAGCCTGCAACGAATCTCATACTCGGGGTGTTGATAGATAACCTCATCCAACCGTTCGATGATTTCGTTGAACCCGGCCATGTCGGCCACGGGGATAAGCTTCGTGCCCCGTATGGCCACTGCCTTGAGGTTCTTGGAGGCCATGACTGTGCCCATTCCGGTGCGGCCTGCTGGACGATTAAGATTGACGAACACTCCAGCGAAAGTGACAAGGTTTTCGGCTGCCGGGCCAATGGTGGCGACCTGGACGTCGGGATCGGCTAGTTCTTCTCGAATGGCCACTGTGGTCTCCCAGACGTCTCGACCCCACAGCGCTCGTGCGTCCCGCAATTCGACCACGTCATCCTTGATCCAGAGGTAGACCGGATGATCTGCTCGACCCTTGAGAATGATCTGATCGTAGCCGGCGAATTTGAGCTCGGGGCCGAAGAAACCGCCAGCATTGGAGTCGCCGAGGATCCCGGTATGGGGAGACATCGCGGTGACGTTGAACCGCGCGCCCCCGGGGAAGAGGGTCCCTACCAGAGGCCCAACACCAAAGGCCAGGATGTTCTTGGGGGAAAGCCCGTGGGTGTGTGCAGGAAGCTCATCCCAAAGGCGCTTCACGTTGAGTCCGCGTCCGCCGAGAAACGCCCGAGCTAGATGCTCGTCAGTGGTATGACAGTGACTTGTTCCCTCCGTGAGGTTCACGCGCAGGACTCTGCCGCCATGGCTATACATCGGCGCTCTCCTGATCGCCATATGATATCGCCTTTGTGGCACAGCGCTTCACGCAAGCAGGGTCACCTCCACACAGGTCGCAGATGAGCGCCAGGCCGGTCTCAGGATGAAGGGACACCATCTCGAATGGGCACTCCTCCACACAGGCGGAACATCCGTTGCAGGCGCTTGGCATCAAGAGGACGGGTCCCGTGGCCTCAGCTGTGTGCAAGGCTTGAGTGGGGCAGGCAGCTACGCAGGGTGGACGTCGGCAGAGACGACAGACGTGCGGTTGATCCAATCCCAGAGGTTCATTCTTCGTCACGCGGATGCGGGCAGTGGCCGTGCCGAATCGCCCGTCGTGCCTCGCTACACAGGCTACCTGACAGGCCCGGCAGCCACTGCACAGGTCCGGGCGAACCTTGATCCTTTTCACGCCACTGACCGTATCTCCAGAGCAGCAGTCCGATTCGCACTTACTGCATCATCTCATCCTGCAAGAGAATCGGGACTGCACTGTTGCTCGATTTAGCGGTGTATGCCACCACGTGTTATCGCCATGTGCGTGTGGTGTCACCGCTGGTTGACCGGCTTCCCCGGCCCGGTGATGGCACTATTCCGCAGGACGGCGTCTTCCTCTCATCCCTTGTGGCGTTGCTCGGGGCTCAGGCGCCGTACACAGGTAGCAGCCAATCTGCGTAGGTCGGGTTGTTCCCTCTGATCACCTGATCGTACACGTGTTGCAGCTTTGCAGTCAAATCCCCAACCTTCCCATTCCCCACTACATACCTATCCACCGAGAGTATGGGAGTGACTTCGAAGGCACTGCCACAGAAGAAGACCTCGTCGGCGATGTAGAGTTCAGTTCTATCCACCTCACGCTCAATCACCCGGACGGATAGCTCATCCTGGAGAAGCTGGATCAGGGTGGCCCTGGTGATGCTTTCGAGAATCCCGGCCGTCACGGGTGGTGTGATGGCTGTGCCATGCCGTATGAGGAAGACACAGGCGCTAGGGCCCTCGGCCATCTTTCCGCGTTCATTGAGAAGAATGGCATCGTCGTAGCCATCCTCCCTGGCTTGAACGTGCGCCAACCTTCCATTCTGATAGTTGGCGGCCACCTTTATCCGAGGTGGCATGTCACGGTCGGAAATCCGCGTCCAAGAGCTGACACATACGTTGATACCTGTGCCGGATCCCAGTTGAGACTTGCGCGGCGCGGAGGTGATGTACATGCCTGTATCAATCGTGTCAGGAGTGTAAGACATGAAGTGCTGTCCTATGCCAAGGTAGATCGAGGGCATGAAATGAGCGTCTTCGCGGTAGCTATTCCTTGTCAGCAGCTCGACGTAAGCACTCTCAAGTTGGGACGCTACATACGGGGGCGACATCCGCATGATCTTGGCGGACTGGTACAACCTTCTCAGATGGTCGGGTGACTTGAAAATGTACAGCTGTTCATGCGAGTCATTCCAGTAGGCCCTCATCCCTTCGAAAATCCTGCTGGCCAGCATGACGCAGCTACTGGACACGTGGACCTTTGCCTCATCCCAAGGAATGAACTCCCCGTTCATCCAGGCATAGGTCATCGTCCGTTTCTTCATCTCTCTACTCCTTCTCTCAGTCGACTACACTCCCCTGGCGGATGAGTCGCCACTCCCTGCTCTTGGAGGGCACCCTCCTTCTGTCCGATAACCCAGCACAGCGTGGCCCAAGGTGCCTCCGGAGCCTCCTCGGGCTGCACATCACGGCAGCTACGTACTTCTGTCTCCTTCCTTTCATCTGCATTGCTGCGCTATTGTAACACAAACAGAGTAATCCCATCAAGCGCAGAACGCACAATATGTGAAAGACACATCTGGTGACCATGGCATACCACCCAC
>JAUWYD010000155.1 GCA_030616025.1 Chloroflexota bacterium | reverse complement strand
GATCACGACAGGGTGATCATTCATGATCCTCAACCTCTTCCGATGATTGGTCACTACGAGAAGAAGGGGCCTTGGATATGGCGTTGCCATGTGGACTTGACCGAGCCGAACAGAGAGCTTTGGGAGTATCTCGCCCCCTTCGTTGAGAAGTATGATGCGGTGATTCTCACCCTGCAGGAATACAGGCAGGAACTTGTCACCCCGCAGATGTTCTTCATGCCTGCCATCGACCCGTTCTCCATCAAGAATAGCCAACTGAGCGAGGAGGAGAGACAAGCACGCCTGGACTACTACGATATACCAACGGATCTCCCCTTAGTGGTGCAAATCTCCCGCTTTGACCGCTGGAAGGATCCGGAAGGCGTTATCGAGGCGTTCAAACTGGCCAGAGGAGAGATTGACGCCACACTGGTCCTGCTCGGGAACATTGCGACAGACGATCCAGAGGGCGAGGAAGTATATCAATCGCTGCTGGGCCATCAGGACGAACGGATCATCATCCTGGCCCGACAGGATACGGCGCTGGTGAACGCCTTGCAGAGCCGAGCGGCCGTAGTCCTGCAGAAGTCTATTCGGGAGGGCTTCGGACTCACCGTCACAGAGGCGATGTGGAAAGGCACGCCGGTCATCGGCGGGAATGTGGGAGGAATCCGATACCAGATCGAGGACGGAGTGAACGGGTTCCTTGTATCGTCCGTGGAAGAAGCCGCCCAGCGCATGGTTCAGTTGATAGCGGATGAAGGTCTGCGAGAACGGATCGGGCAAAGGGCGAAGGAGACGGTGAGGGAGCGGTTCCTAATGATTCGCCTGCTCGAACAATACCTGGATTTACTCGGCTCTTTTGAGACGATCTACAGGCTGGCGTAGGCGAGGAGGCTCCATTTGGCGTGTGACCGTCGCGCTATCTCCTACAGCAGGAGGACGGAAGGCAGATGTTGGGTGCAACGATGAGCACTCGGCCATTGGGCCGGGGGAAGATTGGCTGCGGTCAAGGCAGAAGCTTGCAGGATTATTGTGCTGGGCCAGTAGCCACCAGTTGAGAAGGAGGTATCGGGCTTGAGACAATCCATTGAAGAAGGACCAATAACGGCCGCGCAGTTGGGGCTCAGAGACCTGCCCAAAGGCTGGAGAGGTGCCCCATTGGAACAGGTTGTAGCCAGTGCCAAGAGAATCGTCGAACAAAGCGAGGCAACGGGTGGTTCAGGGGATCCACGCTTGACGGCGGCCCTGAAGGTCCTGGAGTTTGAGGAGCGCTTGAAGGCGCAAGAGAAGTAGGACGGAACACGGCCGAGCCGATCCACTTCGGGGACCGGGATACTGAGTCCACCGCTATTCACCGGGCGGCAATCCCGTTCATTCCCCGATGAAGATGGCGGTCAGCAGTCCTACGTGGTCTGATGCCCACTGCCAGCCGCCTGCGCTGTGGAACGACTGATCTAGCACTCGTTCGCAACTCGGCAGACCAACGCGATGCTGTGTCCACGGAAAGAGGAAAACGTAGTCCATGCGCTCGTCTAGCGGGTCAGAGGAGGCTGAGGATAGGTCGTCGATGCAGCAGGTGAAGCCCGGGTCCTCAAGGTGCACGGCTCGGTAGGTGTCCACCGCCTGGGTGCTGATGGCCTTGATTTGGGGTGAATCCTCTGTAGCGTTGAAGTCACCTGCAACGATGGCTAGGTCCGTACCTCTCCTGCCCACGAAGGCCATCAGCGACCCTGCTTGCCTACGATTGACTTGGGGGTGCCGTTGGCGAGGTGGGTCGCGAAGACTCGCACGGCTCCCCAAGGGGTGATGGCCGTTGCCCCCAGCACTGGCCATCCGTAGCGGCGCATTCTACGACCCGGACGGCACCCCCGTCTGCCGCTCCGTCACGGAGCGTGGTTGCAGAACTCGATGGCTGTGCGGGCCAGGATTCGGGCGCAGGCTACTACGCTATCGGTCTCCACGTATTCGACCACGGCGTGCTTGCCTTCGCCCCTGGGGCCCAGGATCACTGTGGGAATGCCGGCTTCCTGCATCAGCGCCGCATCGGTCCACATCAGGCCGGTGGCGCGCTTGGGCGCGGCTCCTAGTTCGGTAGTACAGGCTGCCTCCAGCACCGCCAGCAATGGACCTTCGATGGCCTGCCACGGTGGCCGAGCCATGGTCATCCGCCAGTGGGCCTTGAACTGAGGGTCCTGCGCGGCCAGACGAGAAAGAATGTTCTCAAGTTCTGACTCCACATCCTTTGGAGTTTCAGTAGGGATCATCCGCCTTTCAAGGCGGAGCAGGCAACGGTCAGGATAGCTACTCCACTCGCGACCGCCCTCAATAAGAGAGGCGTGGAGGGAAGGGTGCAGGGTCTCCTCGGCCAAGGCGGAATTGAAGGCTTTGTCTCGATAGATCCGTCGCCGCAGCTTCTCCAGGTCCGTCAGAACGAGTCCCATCTTCGCAATGGCGTCCACGCCCTGGTCGGGCAAGCTCCCATGTGAAGTCACGCCCTCCGTCTCCACTTCAGCCCAGGCGAAGCCTCCATGGGCGACCCACACTGCCAGGTCCGACGGCTCGAGGATAACACACCCATCGGCCTGCACCTCCTTCAGCAGAGCCTGGGTCCCCAGGCTGGCGTACTCTTCATCTGCTGCGCCCACCACGATCAGGTCTCCAGCCAGGGAGAGCGGCGCCTCGTGAATGGCCAAGAGAACGGATAGACCAGCCGCCAATCCACCCTTGGTGTCCCACGCGCCTCGGCCAAAGAGCTTTCCTTCTTTGACGCGGCCCGAGAACGGGTCCTCCATGCCTTCCACCGTGACGGTGTCCAGGTGGGCGTTGAGGACGAGAGTCCTACCATCTCCGCTGCCTGCCAGTCGGCCGATCACGTTCGGTCGTCCGGGAGCTACCTTTTGCAGTCTCGCCTCGATGCCCGCGTCCTCCAGCAGCGTGCCCACGAACGCGGCAATCTCTCCCTCTCCCTGGCTACCAGGCGCGAGTGTAGGGTTGACCGAGTCGATCTGGACCAGCTGGCACAAGAGATCGATGGTGCGTTGCGGATCTATGGTTACTGCCACCATGTTTCCCCTTCCTTACCCAGTGACTCTCATTGCTTGTCGGCCACATTCAGCAGATCGCTGACTCTATGTATCTCTATCAGATTACTCTCGTGCGGGATCTCCGTTCTGACTCCAGCCGTGAAAAGAACGTAGTCGTCGTCTTCGAGGAGTCTTCTTTCCACAAGGATCTCACACGCGTTCAGGATAATGTCGTCGGCCTCGTGGTAGCGCGCATACACCGGTGTGACTCCGTAGACGAGTTCCAATTGTCTCTTCACCATTCTGTCACTTGCCACAGCGATGATCGGTTGTTTGGGCCTGAACCTGGCGATCATCCTCGCGGTGTAGCCGGATCTGGTCAAGGTCACAATCTTGTCCAGGGGCATGGAGCGCGCTATCATCTCTATGGACCTGCTCACTGTTTCGGAGATGTTGTAGAAGCCATTCACGGCTACCTGTCCCCTCAACACACGCTCGGCTTCCAGGGCGATCTTGGTCATCATCTCCACAGACTTCACGGGATACTTTCCGATAGCGGTCTCTTCGGAGAGCATGACGGCGTCGCTCCCGTCCAGAATGGCGTTGGCCACGTCACTCGTCTCGGCTCTGGTCGGACTGGGCTTGTCTACCATAGATTCCAGCATCTGAGTGGCTATGATCCCGACCTTGCCACGTTGATTGCATCTCCTGATTAGCTCCTTCTGAATCAGGGGAACCTTGTGGTATTCGATCTCCACACCCAGGTCCCCTCTCGCGACCATGAGGGCATCTGCCTCTTCGAGTATCTCAGCCACATTCCGTACGCCCTCTTCGTTCTCAATCTTGGCAATGATCGCCTGCTTGCCTGAGCCCATCCTCTTCCTCAGGTTGGCGACATCATCTGCGTCTCTGCTGAACGACAGGGCGAGGAACTCCACATCCTTTTCCCTCGAATAGTCTATCGCCTTTAGGTCCTTCTGGGATAGCGGGGGGATGTTGAGTCGCTTGCCCGGGATGTTGACCCCCTTGTTCCGCTGGATTACGCCCTCATCAAGGAGACGCAGGTACAACTTGCCGTCCTTCTTCCTTTCAACCTTAGCGTTTATGGCCCCGTCGTCAATGGCGATTCTGTCTCCCACGCTGATCTCGTCATAGAAGTCATATGAGAAGGTGAGTTCCTCGTCGTCAAAGCCGGTCTTGATTACATCCCCGGCCTCCACCTGGCGGGGACTCTGGGTCCTGACTCTGACTTCAGGCCCCTTCAGATCCAGAATGACAGGTATCTCCCCCACGGCTCTGGTCATC
>JAUWYD010000396.1 GCA_030616025.1 Chloroflexota bacterium | reverse complement strand
TCTTTCCTCTCCACCGGAAGAGCCAGGCTGAGACCGACAGCGGCCAGGAAGGGGAGGAAGAGAGCTACACCTCCCAGACGGGGTATGGGGACCTGATGGACATGTTTGGGTTCGTGGGGTATGTCGACAAAGCCAAAGCGCCGGGCCAGGCGGCTCACTATCGGGGTCAGAAGCAGGGAGCCCAGGAAGGCAACGGCGAAGGTGATCAGGAACACGATCATGAGAGGCCTGCGTGCGAGATCTGGACAGCCCGACTTGGAGAAGAGATGATGGACTTTTCCACCTGAGAACCCCTATCTTCCTTGACTAGTACATCCGTGCGCTCGCTACCGACGGGGACGCCGCTGTCTCGCAGTTTGATAGGCCTGGAATGGTCCAGGTCATCCGGCATAGCTGTGACCGGGGCAGTGTGCATCATGCGGGGGTTTCCTTGTCGGTGTGACCTCATTCTAAGCCAGCCATACATCGCTGTCAAACCAATTGTGCGCTTGGAGGGCATCGACTACTCGGCCGACAACTCGATGCCGTCCAGTGAGAAGTGATCACCCACCAGGTTGCCTGTGGCATCGAAGACCGACAGGCGCACTCCTGTGTCGGCGTCGTACATGCCCGCTGTGATGGTGTACGCGCCCGGTGGAGCATCTGGTGCGATGCGGATGTCGTACCCGTCTGCAATGACCTCCCCCTGAACCCAACTGGTGGTGGGTAATGTACCCTGCCCGGGCACGCTGTCCCGCTGACCACGGATGTTTCCATCGCGGTCCAACAGGTGAACGAAAACCGTGTACGACGTGTCCATCAAGTCCAAACCTTGCCAGTAGAAGGTCAGATCAAGGCTTTCGCCCGGGCGGGCTGTGCTGGTCTCGAAATCGTATCCTAGCAACTTCACCGACTCGCCGAGACGGGCTTCCATTGAGTGCTGGACAGGCGGTACGGAGAAAGATCTCTCCCTTCCTTTCACCTCTATTGGACCGAGATCGAGGACGGTGCTTGCCGGAAAGAGCCAATAGAGGCGGGGAAGGGTTCTGTCCCCGGCCAGCACTTGCATCTTCAGCCGATAACTCCCATCGCGCAGGTTACCTGGCACGAGCAAGGTGTGCCAGTCACGCACAATCTGTCCCTGCTGCCAGCTGGCGGCAGGATAATCACCGCCGAGAGCTGCATGGGTCTCGGCCCAGTTGTCC
>JAUWYD010000066.1 GCA_030616025.1 Chloroflexota bacterium | reverse complement strand
GCGCTGCCGTCGGATTAGCCGTGGTTGGCAAGTAGTAATAAGAGGAGGTCTGAAATGGAGCTAGACAAAGCATTGGAACCTACTACGGAGTGGTACTGGATAGAGATGGGCGGAGTCGGGAGGAAGATCGTCCAAGAGTTCTTCCCCATCCGGCCCGGCGAGAACGTCGTGGTCACCGCTGATACCATATCCGACTGGAGAGCCGTTCAGGAGACCGTGAAGGCCATCTATGCCGCCGGCGCAATCCCAACTCTGATCATACACCCCACGACGGACGTGCCCACAAGCGACCCTCCGCCACCAGTTGGGGCTGCCCTCCAGGCTGCCGATGCCTGGATTGAGATGAATGACTCCTATCTTCTCTACAGCAACGCCTGGAAGAAAGCCATGGAGGCTGGGGTGCGGTTCTTCACCTTAGGAGGAGACGTGGATAGTCTCGTGCGGATGGTGGGCCGTGTGAACTACGCCGTCTTGGACAATCTGGCCAACAAGCTGATCGAACTCTCCGATAGGGCCGCCGAGATGCGCATCACGAGCGCCTTCGGGACCGATCTGAGGGTTGCCGTGGATCCCGCGGGATCGGAAGGGCACGTGTTGAAAGGCGGGGAAGAAGGCGGGATAAGTTTCGCTGGAACGGGCTCTACTCAAGTGCCGCCCGGCCAATCCAGCTTTGGGCATGTGCTCGACAGCGTTGAGGGCACACTAGTCTTTGATGGCGCCTTGTCTCCGCCTGCTGAGATTGGGGTTCTCCGCGAGCCGGTAGCATTGCAGATCAGCAAGGGCAAAATCACCAAAATCTCAGGTGGGCAGGAGGCCAGGATCTTCGAGAAGTGGTTGGCTAATTGGGACCATCCGGGGATGTATGAGATAGCGCATTGCACCTATGGATTCAACCCCGGAGTGAAGAGATCCAAAGGCGAGATCGGTCACGATGAGAGGGTCTTCGGTTGCATGGAGTTCGGCATCGGGGCTGCGTGGGCAGATGCCCCCGGACACACCGATGGCATCGTGCTGGAGCCCTCAGTATGGGCAGACGAAGTTCAGCTGGAGGAGGAGGGGAAGTACGTTCATCCCGAGCTGGTGGAACTGGCCCGACAACTTGGGGTGCCCGGATACTAGGAAGTGACAATCGGGCCCACAGGGTTGGCCCGGATCGATCGAGCCAGTGCGGATGGAGTCTCAGCCGATCCTCTACGCCTTTGCAGCAATCGGCGGTCGTCAGCGACGCATCATCGTTAGGCGTGACGTGGCCGGGGCCCGCAGTCACTCGGTGGCCGAGTTGATCGGCGTGGGAGGCAGGCACTTCTCATTGTGGTCCCTTGTGAGCCGCAAGATCAGTGCGGTCTAGGTGGCAGCTAGGTTACAGTGAACTCATAGCGCCACTGGTGGCTGGAGGGACTCGTGCCGGCGGAGAACAGTCCAGCGGAGAATAGCCCTCGAAGAGGACGGGCCAGCGTTGTGAATCGTAGGCAATGGCTCAGTGTACGGTATGACCTCAGGAACAGAGGAGGATTCGGGGCGCCGGTCATCGATGTGTGGGCTGCGCTAGTACACGAAAGCACTGTTGACGAGGTCAACGAGGATACGGACATGAAGGGCCAACCGAATCCGACCCATCAGAGTAGCCGACGGACAATGATTGCCCTTGATCGGAGGTCACAGTGACAGTTACCGACGAGAGACGCGTGCCCTATCGGCTTGAGGTAGTGGACTCCGACGGCGTAGCAGCCATCCACGCCGCAACAGTCGAGGTGTTGTCCGAGACGGGTGTGATCTTTGAAGACCGAGAGGCGCTAGAACTGCTCTCCTCAGCGGGCGCAGAGATATCTGATGAGGGATTGGTGAAGATACCGGAGACGCTCCTTGAAAAGGCCGTCGATTCAGCACCCTCGGTTGTCCGAATCTACTCGCGTGAAGGTGAAGAGGCGATGCGCCTGGAGCGGGACTACGTCTATTGCGGTACTGGCTCGGACTGTCCCTACGTCATCGATTCTCGGACGGGAGCGCGGCGGCCCGCTCTCAAGAGGGACATCGGGACCTTCGCGAGGCTCAGCGATGCGCTGCCTAATATCGACTTCATTCTTTCCATGGGGCTGGCTTCGGACGTCCCCCCTGAAACCGCTGATCTTCACCATTTCCAGGCTATGGTGTACAACACCTGCAAGCCTATCATCTTCACCAGCGTGGATCATCAGAACCTCGTTGACATCGTTGAGTTGGCAAGTGAGGTCAGGGGCAGCGCCCAAGGTCTCGAGGAGCGACCCTTCCTGACTCATTTCGCCATGCCCAGCCCTCCTTTGCGCCATTCCTGCATCGCTCTGCAAAACCTGATCTACTGTGCGCAGCGTGGTGTCCCCGTCGTGTATGCCAGCGGGACCAGTATGGGGGCTCTTGGTCCCATGTCCATCGCCGGGAGCACGGTGTCTTCCAACTGTGACATCATGAGCGGTCTAGTCGTTCACCAGATGGCCAACCCAGGCGCACCTTTCATCTACGGGGTGGGTGTTTCTGTTATGGATATGCGAACCTCGATTGATTCCTACGGAGCACCGGAGCATCATCTGGCCGATGTCGTCAACGCCCAGGTGGCCCACAGATACGGATTGCCTACTTGGGGCTATGCCGCTGATACCGATTCCAAAGTCGTAGATCTTCAGACCGCCTTAGAATACTTCAGCGCAACCGTCATGGGGTTCCTAAGTGGCTGTAATCTACTTCACGACGTGGGCTATCTCGAATCCGGCATGACTGCCTCTTGTGAGAGCATCGTCTTGGGCAATGAGGTGGTTGAATTCGTCCGACGTCTTCTCCAGAACGTTGACGTTGATGAGGACACCTTGGCTGTAGAGATGATCAAACGAGTAGGCCCAGGTGGAGCATTTCTGAAGGAGCCCCACACGCGGGCACACCTGCGCGACTTCTGGTACCCTACCCTCATTGACCGACGCAGATACAGCGAATGGGATGGGGAAGGGCGCCAAACCATGTTTGACCGTCTCAGAGAGCAAGTGCTGGAGATTCTCTCTTCCCATGAACCGCTGCCTCTGGATGAATCCGTCGTTCGAGAAATCGACGATCTCATAGCCTCTCGGGACGAGCAAGCGCCCTCTGAGAGCTTGCTGTGAGATCTTCTCCTCTCTAGACTGGCCATGGGTGAGGAGACGAATCCGGGAGCCATTGACGTACAGATTGCTTGGCACATTGCATACTTCTAAGAGCTGGGAGGGTTAGCGTGACTTGGACGAAAAGGGGGAAGATTCGCCAGGGTGTAGCCTCTATGTTGGAGGTGAACCTAGCTGTCCAGGATGGTGAGAAGGTAATGGTGGTGACAGATCCTCCAAGGTTTCGGCAGTGGCGGGACTTGGGTATGGGCAGACTTCAAGAGGCTCTGGAGAGGTGCGTCCTGGCCAGAATGGTGGCCGACTTGGCTGGCGAGTTGGTGCCTGGTGCAGACGTAGCGTTCCTGCCATATCCAGCGGTGGATCAACATGGCGCTGAGCCCGACGCCACCACCGCTGAGAGAATGCGGACCTCGGATGTCATCATCGCCATCACCAACTACTCTCTGACTCACACCATAGCTGCACAAGAGGCCTGTGAAGCCGGAGCCAGGATTGCTAGCATGCCCGGCTTCCTCGCCCAGATGTTCGAGGGACCCATGGCCGCCGACTATCAACGAATAGCCGATGACAGCAAGAGGATGGCTCAACTGCTATCTGAGGCCCAAGTAGCCTTGATTGCGACTCCTGCGGGCACCGATTTGACGCTAAGTTTGGCAGAGCGTTCCGGCGATGTGGATACCGGCTTGGTCGCCGTCGGAAGGGTCGAGAATCTGCCGGCGGGGGAGGCCTTCATCGCGCCGCTAGAAGGCAAAGCCAGGGGAAAGATTGTGGTGACCCCCAAAGGGTACCCAGGCCTGGAAGAGGAGATGACAATCCACTTCACGGCAGGTGAGGTGTCCGAAATCCAGGGTGGTGGGCAGGTCGGGGACAACCTCCGTCTCCTATTGGAACTCCCGGAGCCCGGGCGACAGGCTGCCCGACGGAACGTGGCGGAACTGGGCATCGGTACTAACCCCAAGGCCCGGTCGGTCGAGAGCGTACTGGAGGCGGAGAAGATAATGGGTACCGTCCACATCGCGATAGGCGACAACGCTCATATCGGTGGAGTCATTGATGCTGATCTGCACGAGGACTTCGTACTCTGGCACCCGGACTTGTTGCTCGACGGCCAGCCGGTGATCCGAAATGGAGAGTGGCTGGTGTAGCCAGCTGGCGGAATAGGAAAAGGCATACGATGACCGAGTTGCCTCACCGAAGGCTGACGCTTGATGGGAAAGAAGACGGATGGTGAGGATACCGCAGATGTTATTGTCATGGTCGTCCCGGTCGGCGCATCAAGGTCAGTCTTGCAGGAATGTGTGATACCGCCAAGGCCGGGTCGGATCCAGTGCTCTCGTGAGCACGAATGTCTATGTTCATGACCTAAGGAGGTTACCATGAGTAATGTGGTACTGAGGACTCAACAGGAGTGCGAGGATTTCATACGTGGACTATGCTTTCGGGCTACAGGCGGAGGAGGGGGGCCTGAAGCAGGGTTGAAGCTGCTATTCAATCAGCTGGAGGCTGGTCGTCAGATTGAATTGGTGGAGGCAAAGAGTCTTCCCGATGAGGCGTGGACGGTGATGACATGCGGCTTCGGGGGTAGGGCCGATGAGGGTGGAACCGCGCAGGAGTTGGCTGCATTGGGGGCCGTCGAAGAGAAATATGACGATACGGGTCAGATAGTTGCGGCGGTGCGGGCGCTCGAGGACTCTGAGGGAGTGAAGGTAGAGGCGATCATCCCCGGTGAGACCGGAGCTCTGGCAGTCGCCACATCAATAGCCGCGGCCCTCGAACTTGGGGCGGCTGTCGTAGACGGCGACTACGCCGGGGGCCGTGCGGTGCCCGAGGTGGACCAAGGTATACCGGAGTTCAGAGGTGTCCCATTCTGTCCTATGGCGCTGGGCACTCGATGGGGTGACGTCATCATAGTCAAAGAGACAGTCAGCCTAGCCATGGCGGATCGAATTGGCCGGATGGCGACTTTAGCCTCATACGGGCCAGTGGGAGCGGCATGGGACCTCTTTCAGATGAGGCAAGCCAAGACATTATTCGTTGAGGGGACGCTGAGCAAGGCCCTGGCGGTCGGTCGAGTGATTCGAGAGGCGCGGGAGCAAGGTGTTGACCCGGTGTCTGCGGCCGTGAACGCGGTTGACGGATGGCTGCTTTTTGAGGGTGAGATCACCGACTCGGAGGTGGCGGATGAGGAGGCCTTGGCCTTCGGATTAGGAAGCCATACCTTGGAGGGCTTAGGAAGCTATGCTGGTCACAACTTCAAGATCTGGTATAAGAACGAATACCACGTGAGTTGGTGGGATGGCAAGCCATTCGTCACCAGCCCCGATTCAATGATCGTGGTAGACTTGAAGACGGCCGAACCTGCTCTGAGCTTCGATTTCTCGATAGGGGACCATACCGCGGTCATCGGAAGCAGAGCCTGGGAGGGGTTCCGTACAGAAGAAGGGCTGGAAGTCTTTGGCCCGCGACACTTCGGATTCGACATCGACTACGTCCCCATCGAGGAAAAACTGAAGGAGTTCGGCCTTTGAAGGGCGCGGCAAGAATCAGGATTCCTCGGGTGTATGCCACACTGACCGGGGCTGCGGGTTATGACGGGCGATCCGACCCATCTACCGGAGCGGGCGTCGGGCCCCAGGGCTGTCCCCTCGGTCCAATGGTGTCGGGATCGACGCGCCGTCTTCTCATGTAACTTAGGAAGTCAAATACAATTCAAGGAGGGTAAAATGGGCAATATGGTACTGCGGACTCTGCAAGACTGTGAAGACCTTGTCCAAGGGTGTCTCTTGATGGGGACTGGTGGAGGCGGTGACGCCGAATGGGGGATGCGAATGCTCACTGCAGCCCTGGAAGAAGGCATAACCCTGGAATGGGTGGATGTGGACAGCATCCCAGACGATGTGTGGACGGTGACACCTTACGGAATGGGGTCTATCGCTCCGGCCTCCCAGGAGACGCTGGACGAGATCGAGCGACTGGGTTTGGTGGACAAGTTTGGGGACGCCGCCATGGAGGAAGCCATCAAGGAATTGGGGGACTATCTCGGCGAACCTATCGGCTGCCTGGTGCCGGCGGAACTGGGAGCAGGGAATACGCCCGCGCCGCTGGTTACCGGCGCGCGCATGGGCATTCCTGTCGTTGACGGAGACTACGCTGGGCGGGCCGTCCCCGAGGAGATGCAGGGCACACCCTATCTGTACGGCAAG
>JAUWYD010000252.1 GCA_030616025.1 Chloroflexota bacterium | reverse complement strand
AAAGATGATAGCGTAAGGTACACAGAATGTCAAGGCGGAGAGGGCGGGATTTGAACCCGCGAGGCTTTGACGCCTACACGATTTCCAATCGTGCGCACTAGGCCGGACTATGCGACCTCTCCATTCAGATTATACCACCTGAGCGGCGCTCGTTCAAGCATCCGCACCACGAGAGCTTCTACTGCCGTGGCGACGCCGCTTGAGAAAGGCTGAGAGGGCATCCCGTCTGGGATACCCCCTCAATAGTGGTGGCAGATTTTGATGCCGCACTGCGGGGCAGATTCCGTCCTCGATGCGCCCTGGGCCCTACTGGGTCACCGCAACAGCGTCCAAGCTTATGACCTCACCGGTCGGGCTCCAGAAACCCTCTTGGCCGTTGATCTCGTATCTGCCGCGACCTCTCAAGTACACCCTGCCGGTTCCCGAGGCGGTGAACTCGATCAAGCCACCAGTCATCCAGACAGCGATGTTCTGGCCTGACGCCTGGATAGTGCCCGACCAGCCCTAGAACAGGGTCGTGTTGCCGCTCGGGACCTCCCACTTGTGGCCGTTGCCGCTGGCCTCCAGCGTTTCGGCGCCCTTGATCCAGACGACGCCCACGCCGTGGCCTTCGATCTCGATCTCGCCGTCACCCCGAAGAATTGCCAGGCCAGCGCCTTTGGCCCAGATGGTGCCGGTGCCACTGAACTCCTCGGCAGTGGCCACGGAAGCCAACGGCAGGCTCACCGCCACCAGCACAGTTAGCAGGACGATCGTTCTCTCTTTCATGTCAGCACCTCCTCTGTTTCTTGGATTTGCGCGCCAGGATCGGGAGAGCTCTCTCGACCCACCTGCATTATCCCCGAGGAGTATTGCGCCCGTATTGCGCTCCTGTAAAAGCTCTGTAAAACAAAAGGGTGGATTGTGCAATCCACCCTTTCGATCTCCTAGAGAGAAGGTGATGTTTCTACTCGGTCTGCTTCGCGGCGTCTTCCTCCGCTAACGCTCTACGCAGCACCTTACCTACCATGGTCTTGGGCAGTTCGTCACGGAACTCGATGTAGTAGGGTATCTTGTATTTTGCCAGCTTGTCCCTGCAGAAGTCCCTTATCTCGTCCACGGTGGCGGTGTCGCCCGGTCTGAGTACAACCCAAGCCTTGACAGTCTCCCCACGCTTCGGGTCGGGGATGCCAGCCACCGCTGCCTCCTGGATCTTGGGATGCTCGTACAGCACATCCTCCACCTCGCTCGGATACACGTTGAGGCCACTGGCAATGATCATGTCCTTCTTGCGGTCCACGATGTAGAAGTACCCGTTCTCGTCCATCAGGGCGATATCACCCGAGTAGAGCCACCCTTCACGGAGGGCGATCTCCGTTTCCTCGGGCATATTCCAGTACTCCTTCATCACGTTGGGCGACCGCAGGACAAGTTCGCCAGTCTCGCCTACGGGCAGGTCTTTCGCTCCTGTATCGGTGTCCACGATCTTGGCCTCCACATCGGGCAAGGGCAGGCCGATGCTACCTTCCACGTTCATCCCGTACATTGGATTACAGTGGGTGGCTGTGGGGCCCTCCGTCAGGCCGTAGCCTTCCACCAGCTTGCCTCCGGTCAACTCCTCAAATGTCTCCTTCACCGCCATGGGCAGAGGTGCCGACCCGCTGATGCACGCTCTAATGGACCTGACATCATACTTGCCGATATCGGGGTGGTGGTTGATAGCGTTGTACATTGCGGGCACGCCCATGAAGAGCGTGGGTTTGTACTTGTTGATGGCCTTCAGCAGGGCGTCGATGTCCCGGGGGTTGGTGACCAAGATCATGGCCGCAGAAATGGACGTGGACCAGGCCATGACAGCCACCATACCGAAGACGTGGAACAGGGGGATAGCTGCCAGATGGATCTCCTCCGCCATCTTCAGGTCGGGCAGAAAGGCGCTCGCTTGGAGCGCATTAGCCACCAGATTGCGATGGAGGATCACCGCTGCTTTGGGAACGCCGGTCGTGCCACCCGTGTACTGGAAGAGGGCGATGTCGTCCTGGCTGACATCCACCTTCGGATCATCTCCAGGATACCTCTCCAGCAGGTCCGCTAGCCGCAGGTCGCCGTCGGCCAGTTCGACGCGGTGTCCTTCCTTCTTCTCCCTCAGAAGCCCGAACAGAAACTTGTCCAGCCCACCGAGATGCTCCTTGATGTTGGTCACGATGACCTTCTTGACTCTGGTCTTAGGCTGAACCTGCTTGACCATCGGGTAGAATAGGCTGAGGACAATGACCGTCTCGGCCGCGGAGTCATTGAACTGGTGCTCCACCTCCCGGGGTGAGTAGAGCGGGCTGGTCGCTACCACAATCCCCCCGGCCTTCAGGATGGCAGAGTAGCCGATGACGAACTGCGGGCAGTTGGGCATGTACAGGGCCACTCGGTTGCCGTTTTTCACTCCCAGGTCAATGAGGGCGTTGGCCAACCTATTGGCCAGTTCGTTCAGTTCCCTGTAGGTTAGCTTGGTGTCCCCAAACTTGCCTGGCAGAATTGTAGCGACGCTGTCCGGGTACTTCCGGGCTGACTCCTCAAGAAACCAGTGGAGGGGCACCTCCGGGTACTCAAGGGTGTGAGGGACGCCTTCATCGTAGAATTTCAGCCACGGTTTCTCCATCATTGCCCTTCTTACTCATGCTCCAGGGGCCGTCTCCCCTCGAGACCCCCACTGCCGTGTTTGTCAGTGTCCTGCGAGGGGAAAACGATCTTCTCCGATTTGCCTCCATTATATGCGAAGGCAGGCCGACCGTCAAGAGGCGAAGGCGCTTTCGGGTTGAGTTCGGAGGCTCTGGTCTTGACACCGGGGGAGCAGACGCGTACAATTGGGGCGTGGAACGGCAGCGGGATGTCGGAAGCGAGGTGGTGAGATGTCGAACCCCCATCCCCTAGTGAAGCTAGCCAGAGAGACCATAGAGAGCTATATCCGCGCGAGTAAGGTCGTGAACGCGCCTCCCGAAGAGGAGTGGGGGCCGGAGATGAAGCAGCGAGCCGGCGTCTTTATCTCTATCAAGAAGAAGGGACAGCTGAGGGGTTGCATCGGTACCATAGACCCGCGCGAGGCTAACGTAGCGGAAGAGATCATCCATAACGCGATTTCGGCGGCCACCCGCGACCCGCGCTTCCCACCCATCAGCCCCGAGGAGTTGGACGAGCTGGACATCTCG
>JAUWYD010000205.1 GCA_030616025.1 Chloroflexota bacterium | reverse complement strand
AGAGTTCTTATCTATGGAGCCTCTGGAGGGGTAGGTACTGCTGCGGTACAGCTTGCCAAGTACTTTGGGGCAGAAGTTACCGGGGTATGCAGTACCACGAATTTAGAAATGGTGAAATCTCTGGGAGCCGATAAGGTCATTGATTACACTAAAGAGGATTTTACTAAGAGCGGCCAGACCTATGATGTCATTTATGAAACGGTAGGCAAGAGTTCGTTTTCACGTAATATCGGCTCGGTAAAGAAAGAGGGAATCTATCTTGCAGGTAACTTCGGGCTGCTACAAATTGTTCAAATGCTATGGACTTCAATGATAGGCAGCAAGAAGATAATATTTGGGCCAGCATCCGTGTCTAGTGAAGATCTAGTTTTCCTCAAAGAGCTTATCGAGGAAGGAAAGATAAGATCGGTCATAGATAGAACCTATCCGTTGGAACAGATTGCCGAGGCTCACAGATATGCCGAAAAAGGACACAAGAAGGGAAATGTAGTCATAACTGTGGAACATAAGAACAAAACCAAACAAAGCGCTGCACCCGACCGCTATTCCGCTGCGCTTCATAGCGGCAGGTGAGCTTGGTCGTTGCCCCGGCGCGGTGTGTGAACCGCGGGCTGTTGGGCCGCTCTTGGTGTGGGGTTATCGAAAAGCACATCGTCTGACTGCCAACATACGGGGTGTTCCGATGACATCTCAGATCGAGTCCCAGACTACTTCTACGGAAGTTGCGGAACTTGCCAGGCTTCTTGAGAAAGTCACCCAGAAGGACCCAGGTCTGTTCGGTCTTCTAAAGCTATGCTCCGATGTTGCGTCTCATGCTGCCTCAACTGCTCTGCCTCAAGGGGTACCCGGAGCTGAGACGATTACCGATGCGTCAACCGCCCCGGTCACAGGCCCTGCGAAGGGTGTGTGATCATGAATGAAGAGGTCCGTGAAATCACCTGGCTGTCCGTTCGAGAGGAGCTGAACGTTTGCCGACAGTCAAATGGCAGTATCGACTATGATCGGTATCGATCAGAGGATTGTGATCGGTCGCAGGGCAAGGACGGGAGAACCCATCTTTGATGCCTGCTGGGCCAAGTGGATGATACTTTGGGGCACTGGAAGATCCCAGTGCCCCTTTCGATTCTGAGTGGTACCTTGCCAGGCGGTTGGGCGTGGACTATAATGGTGGCGACTGAGGAGCAGAGAGTTGCTGAATCTAGCCTACCTGTTCGATCCCCGGCCCGGACCACTGCCTCCCCACGATGTCCATCTTCAACTCGCCCTGATGGGCCTGTTCGCTGCAGCTTTGGGAGCCAGCATCTTCTGGAGTTGTTTCCGCCGTGCATCTCTACCGATGTGGAGGGTCGTGCTGTGCGAAATCCCCTTGTCGCTGCTGATCCTCGGTCTGATGGCTGCCCGGTTGCTGGCAATTCCCTACCTTTCCATGAGAGTTCTGTTCTATGGAGCCATGTTCCTCAGCCTGGGTGGCTGGGCGGCATATCTGCTGGCAGTCGGTCACCGAACTGGCTTCTTGAAACGGCAACTTGCTCTACTCACCTTCTCCTGGCGCGAGGAGCAACCTTCGACTTCTCATGCTGCAGGGGCCCTACTCCTGGCCGTGCACTTTGTGGGGTTGATGATCCTGGGTATCCAGTTTGGACGTTCCTACTGGTGCATGGTGGCGTTGTTTCTGGTTCTCCTCAGCCCTCAGTTGCTCGTGGCCGCGTGGACCAGGAAATGGATCCTCCACCTTGAGGCCCTGACGCCACTATGTCTAGCCTATTTTGCCGCAGTCAGCCGCCGATTGTTTGCGAAGCTTCTCACCCAGCCTCTGCCCCTGTACGACGGATTCACATATCCTGAGCCCCTCTCCTCGCTGCTCAACATCGAGGCGATCTTCTTTGCTGTTGTAATATACGTCCTCTTGTGCCAAGGGTATCTGCTGGTCCTGGGGTGGAATCGCGTGGATAGGTACTGGTTCTACGTAGGGGCGGCCCTGATGAGCGCTGCTTTGATCTGGGCCGGGGCAGAGTACTTCCGACATCGCACTCATGGCGTCACGGCGAATGATCCTTACGCCTATTCCCAAATGGCTGTCGACATTGCTCGTCAGGGACATCCCATGCACCGCTTTGCACTCTTCCCGCGCATCAGCAATCTCGGCATATCCTGGTGGCCGGTGGTGCACTACGGCTATCAGGTCAGAGTGCCGCCATTGCGGGGGGATGGGAGTACGGCCGCCGATTGGCCGGCCGGATGGCCGGTGACATTGTCCCTCTGGTATCTGCTGCTGGGCGAGGAGGGTCTCTATGTGGCCAATCCCGTGGTCAGCCTTCTGTGTCTGGCTGGTGTTCTGGCAGTAGTGGCAGAGGTCCTGTATGACAGGCCCTGGGATGAACGATTGCTTGGTGGCGCTTTCGCCTCTTTTGCCCTTGCTACATCGTACGAACATATCGATCGACTTCTGGTACCCATGGCCGATCCTTCCGTTCAGTTGTTCACCCTGCTTACCCTGTTTCTTGTCTTGAGGGGAATGAGAGGACGACACCGTGTCTATGCCCTCCTGGCTGGTCTGAGCTTCGGTTGGGCATTCTTCATCCGCCATACGCAACTGGTCCTGGGGCTGTGTGCCGTGGTTGCTGTGCTTGCTCTGGGGAGGCACAAGTTGTGCCCCAAGGAGCGGTGGGAGTTCCTCGGGCTCTTTGGGCTTGCCGCCCTTGTGGTGGCCATTCCAGATCTCCTGTACCACCACTTCGTGTATGGCAACTTCCTCACTCCAGAGTCAACAGAGCTTGAGTTGTTCAGCCTCACTAATGTTCGGGTTACTGCGCGCTTGATGTGGCAGCGGTTTCTGTCAGGCAATGAGTTTGGCTACTTGAGCCCTCTGGTGGTCTATGGAGCCTACCGCACCTATGTAGAGAGAAGAGGCCAGTTTCTCGTTCTCCTCACTGCAGTGCTGGGCATACTCCTCGTTCATCTTCCGTACGAGGCCCTTCGGGTGAGAGACCTGTTGTCCCTCTTTCCGGTACTGCTTGCTTGGTGTGGATGTGGAGTCGCGGATCTATGGACGAGAGTGCAAGTGCGCCCCGAAGCTGTCTCATACGGTCGCTACGCGCTGAGTGTGGCGATTCTCTTGGCCTTGCTGCTGGTACCGGTGTTGCGCACGTGGCCCATCCTGCCTCGGCCCAGGGGATCCTACAGGGCCAGCTTTGGCTACGTCTCTGCTGAGGAGAGGCGAGCATTTGACCTTTTGGCGGAATACGCAGTGGAGCCGTGCGTCGTCGGCTCCTCATTGAACGGTGGGCCGATCGACCTATATGCTGGGAGAGAGGCTTTCCGGCCCGCCTTCTGGACTGAGGAGGAGCTGGACGTGTTCTTTGGCCAGATGTTCAGCGAAGGGACAGCGGTCTACATCTTGGATGATGGGGAGGCGTTAAGGCCCAGCCTGGATCACGCTGAAGCGCACTACGAGGTAATAGGGTTGGTCCGTCTTGGGGTCCCCATCTTCGGCGACCCCGACCGTGTTTCCGGAGTCCTCTACGAGATCAGGCCCGACTCAGAGGTCTCCCGATGACAAGACGCCTCTACCCTCTCATCCTGCTTCCCGCTGTCTCGCTGGCCGTCTTCCTGTTCGAGTTGATGCGAAGACACGGCTATGAAAGCCTTGA
>JAUWYD010000308.1 GCA_030616025.1 Chloroflexota bacterium | reverse complement strand
AGAAGACACGCTCCGTGGCCTCGATGTGGAAGGGTGTGACGACTACCTGTGTCGGCAATGCCTCACCGCGACAGGCCAGTACCTCGCCTTCATTCCCGCTCGTGGGCTGAAAGCCGATGAGGATCTGGCCCCCTCGAAGTTCACCATCCAACGACGAAGAGGTGCTCACAGCAAACCCATTCAGGCACCTGAGTAGAGTGATCCTTAACTCCCCATCGCCTGAAGGGGCGTGAAGGGGCACGCTGTACTTGTACTGGCCCCTGACCACCTCACCGTCTCGCCACAACGACGTGGGATACCAACGGTTGGCCGGATGGTAGGCGCGACCGGCCAGAGTTGACTCCGGAGGCGCAATCCAGTTCACCACCGCTGGTCCGCTTACCCCCTCGTCCGTCAGATTCCCCTCCTCATCGTAGAGTTGCAGCAAGACAACGTAGTCCTCCTCCAGGGCCGGCAGGGCGTGCCAATAGAGGCTCAACTGCACCTTGTCGCCCGGCTGGGCCGCATCTGTGCTCAGATCATATCCCACCAACTCCAATCCCTGGCCAAAATCAGCCTCCATGTATTGAGAGGGCCGTATCTCAGCCAACGTCGCCCTAGGCCCCTTCCGTAGCTCGACAGTGCCAAGGGAGGCGGTGGTCCCCGTGGGAGTGCCCTGAGAGTCAAGAATGTCCAAACCCACTAGGTTGACGTCGCTGTAGACACTCGCCTCCAGTGTATATTCGCCCGGCGGTGTCGCCACGTCGGGCGCCATGACGACCTGGCCGAAGAGCTTCTCTCCAGCGGACCAGCGAAAGGTGGGGTAGAGGAGGGACGCGGGACGGCCATCGTACCCACCCCACTGGTGCCCATCCTCGTCGCGCAATCGCAGGGACACTTTGAAATCCCCTTCCAGATCCTGGAGGGACTGCCAGTGGAGAACCACCTCCAGTTCCCTGGTGGTTGCCTTCCCTTGCAGCACGGTGTAGCCCAGCAGTTGAATCCGGTCGTCGAAATTGACCACCCCCGGATGATCAATCTGAGGCTCACTGGAGAACTGGACATCGGGCGGAAGGGCGTAGTGAAGCAGCTTCAGCCCCCAAAAGCCGCCTCTGTAGGGCACCAGGGTTCCTTCCTGGCCAAGCATCATGGTCAAGAATCCAACGGGATCCACAACCTCGTGCTGCCACAGCAGCACCCAGACCCCCTCGCTGCCGGGCAGAATGCGGTTCAGTTCGTCTGCAAGGCTGTAGTTCAGCACGTGCTCTGCGGACAGCGTGGGCTCATCAGGGATGGGATACCAATCGTCTTCATCGTAGTAGTAGCTGAAGACCGGGAAGAAGTGCCCCGAGGTGAGGATTATCACCTCGTCGTCCCCCTTCTGTTCCTCTATGTAGCGGACGGCGCTCCGGAAATCGTCCTTCAGGAAATTGATGTCGAAGTAGGCGTTGAACAGCGCATAGGCGGAGGTGAGAACGATGAAAGACAAGAACACGAAACCTGTGACCAAAGCGGCAGCCCGCCGCCGCGCGACGCTCCTACGAGCCACGGCAAAGAGGCTGGCTGTCCCACCGGAGATGAGGAGAAAGAACGCAGGTGACGCCAGCATCAAGTAGCGAGGGTGAAACTTGGCGCGCTGATAGGAGATGACCACCAGGAGAAGACAGGGGAGACTCAGATATAACAGCAGACCAAGCAGGGTCAACCACGGCCAGCGCTGGATCATGGGGGCGCTCTCACCGTCATGCTCGGTTCCCCGCTCCCATCCGCGCAGTCCACTCAACGTCAGAACGGTCAGCGCCGCCAGCACGATGAGCAGATAGCCCAGGGCGATAGGCTGAGCTATGACCTCCAGCACGCTGTGTCCTGTGCTGAAGGTGATGAGGGTCTTCCGCAGGACCTCGCTCACCCTCAGAGTTCCTTTCCAGTAGCTGACGTCGGCACCATATCGTTCCAGAACGAAGCCACTCCACGGCAGATAGGCTCCCACCACCGCCAACTGAGAGATGAGACCGCTGAGGAGAGTAGGGCAACGCTCACGGACGCGCCCTCTGCTCCACGACACCCACCAAGCCAACAGAAACAGCGTTTGAAAGGCTAGGACGAAGAAGGCGTAGAAATGCGCATAGACGGCCATTACATTGCTTAGCACGTATCCGGCCCACAGCAGTGGTTGCTTGCGGTGCCCGCTCATGATCCGTAGCAGAAGATAGGTGGAAAGCAGGCAAAGGAAGGTGACCAGGGTGTACATGCGAGCTTCCTGGGAGTACCAGAGGAAGAGAGGCGAGATTGCCACCAGGCTGGACGCCAGTAAGCCCGACTGCGTCCCCAGAAGGCGCCTGCCGACCGCGTAGATGAGAGGCACAGTCAACACGCCGAAGATGAGGGAGAGAAACCGCGAGGTGAACTCGCTGTTGCCAAACAGGAGCATCCAGAGATGCAGGAGGTAGTAATAGAACGGTGGATGGATATCGTGTGCTGTGCGAGCCGTGATCTCGCCCAGGCTCATCTCGGCCAGATAGACGCTGAAGCCCTCGTCATACCACAGGCTCTGATAGTCCAGGCGGAA
>JAUWYD010000254.1 GCA_030616025.1 Chloroflexota bacterium | reverse complement strand
CAGCGCATCGGGTTGGAAACCCGATGCTACGGGTAGAGGGAATTTTGCTGGGCGCATGTTTCGGAACCGGCCTTGGCCGGTTTCCCAGTTCCCAGCGCAGGACTTCAGTCCTGCGCCCAGGCGATCACACCATGCCGTGTTCCTGGGTTGACGCTTGGAAGCAGAACAAGTGATCCGGGCCACGCATGTGGCAGTACCATGTCGAGGGCATTGTTCCGTGTCCTGGAGACGGCTTGGGCGTCTACGCGGAGCGGACCTTGACCATTGTCCAGCGAAGCAACCTGTCGAGAGGGATCGTGACCAGAGGCACAGCGAGGCCAAAAAGCGCTGCTACTCCGAGCTGCACCAGCGCGGAGACCTGCAGGAAGGCGTTGAGAGGATCGGGTAGATACCAAGCTATGTCAAAGCCGTTGAGAACATAGCCGGATATCAAAGGAAGGGCAAGGAAGAATGCCAGGATCAAGGCAAAGCTGTAGTTTGTGACAGCTATCTCCAGCGGTGTTCTGCGTCTTTCGCGCCGAATAATCCAGGCGATGACCCATATCGCTGGTATCATGGCGGTGCCGATCCGTGTGATCGCCTGCGCCAGGAAGGTGTCCCATCCCCGTATGCTGCTGAAAGAGTACGTATGTCCTCCCCAGACGAAAAGAAGGTTATAGATCACGATGCTCGCCAGCGCGGAGATGACGAGTACGGCCGTGGTACGGCTCCAGCGGCGCCACAGGAGGTAAACCGCAACCCCGACGACCAGTAGAGCCATAGGCAACCTCCGCTGCTGCTCCCTCCTGATCCGTATGCTGCGACCTTTCTTCATCTCCTCGGAGGCTCCCTGCACTGCGAATTCAGCCAGATTGCGAGCGCTGCCATAGTTCCTTACCAGGAGGGAGCTATACGCGACTTCGGCGTCAGCTTTGGCCGCCTCACCCAAGGGCTCCTGTCCGATGCTCTCCAGATAGAGGTCCCCCAATTCCACTCGCTGTCGAGCCCATGACACCCACTTCTCAGTGCTTTCCGCTTCGTCGAGCAGCAGCGCGTCAAAGAGTACCTCTCCCTGGGCGGCGCTGGGCACAGCCAGGCCTAGCAGGGCAGAGATGGTGGGGGCTATGTCGGCTTGATCCAGCTCTTCGTGATTTCCCGTTGCCACACGCGCCCCAGCCATGACGAAGGGCGTGACCACGACTTCTTCATCTCCACCACCGTAGCCCCCGTTGGCAAGATATCCATGGTCGGCGGTCACTATGAGTACCTGCCTGGTCAGGCTCATACGTTGCCCGATCTCCCGGATGTGTGAATCAGCGCGACGCACCGCTGCCTGATACTGCTGACTATCCGTGCCGGCGCTCCGGGCGGCATGGTCCACCTGGGTGAGATGGACCAGAAGCAAGTTGGGTCGCAAGTCATCCATGAACTCCAGAGCCGCCTGTGCCACCAAGTCATCGGCCTCGGCGCCAGCCCCAGAGACGAAGAAACTGCCGTCCATTGCCTGGTCGGGGATCATACTCTCCCACGATTGAAAACCGGCCAGAGCGGTCGTCAGATGAGCTCTCTTCGCCTCCGTGAAGAGGTCGTCAACGGTAAGGAACCTCAGGTCCTCATGAGGAAGATCCAGCAGTGGAGCATCGCTGATCTCAGGCCCTGCACCGCTGACCAAGGTCGTCCAAGCAGTTTGAGAGTGGGAAGGGAAGTAGCCTCTGCACTGGGCTTCGAGGCCCCGGTCCCGCAGGCCGTTGAGGTAAGGCATCTGTAGAGAGGCATCGTATCGCAGGCCCCCGACAACGACCAGCACGACTTGCTGTACGAGAGGACTACTCGGTTCTTCCAGACTTGGTTGCCCCCGTAGGACTGAGCGGTGACTGCGTATGGAATCTCTGATGCGAACGAGCCACAGATTGGAACCCAGAACTATCAGCGCCAGCAGGGCAACCCTGATGAGTAAGCCGGCGTATCTTCTCACGGTGACGCCCATGGTCTGATGCCTTCCTCGTCATTCGGAGAACTGGCTAGCCCCATAATCTCTTCTACCGTATAATAAGCGCTGGGAAAGGGCTTTGCAGTGAAGATCAAGTCCTTCGATGTCTTATTGCTCTTCGTCTTGGTCACCGCCCGGGTGAGGATCGACACCCTCGCGGATCGCCTGGTGGCCCCCCGTAGGGTGGAATTGATCCAGCGTATCCCCGTCGTCGGCTCGCTTCTTCCGCAAGAGAGCCTGGGCCTGCTTCACCATTGGATGACCGATCCCTTCAGCTTGCTCCTGATCAGCATCACCTTCTGCTTGCTGATCCTCTACATCTTCTTTGACATCTGGCCACGGATCAGCCAGGAGCGCCGGTACCAGGCCAAGATGGCTATAGTGATCTGCATAGTCTTCACCACCGTGATCGCGCTGTCCGTCTTTTCCATCCTGTTGCGCCAGGTGACGGGACCGGCCAGTTTCTCCCATGATGGCGGGGTAATACAGACCGAGGAGACGATCAAGTATGTCCTGTCTGGCAAGAATCCCTACGTCGAAGACTACGTGGACACACCGATGGCCGATTGGGGGATTGAGTTCCGAACTGCCCTGTATCATTACCCCTATCTTCCCTGGACCTTCCTTTTCTCCACGCCTTTCTATCTCCTGAGCCAGTCCATATTGGGGTGGTACGACCAGCGCTTTGTCTATCTGATTCTTTTCGTCGCCCTGTTGTTTCTGGCGCCGCGTCTGGCGAGGGAGCGTGACCAGCGTCTGTGCCTGGTAATGGTACTGGGACTAAACCCTATCATGGGTAGCGACGTCATCTTTGGCCAGAACGACGTCTTCGTCCTGGCCTGGGTTCTTTTCTCGATCTACCTGCTGCAAAGGGGCCATCTCACTTGGTCGCTGGTGATGCTTGGCCTGGCCTGTGCCAGCAAACCCACAGCCTGGTTCCTGATCCCCTTCTATCTCCTCTATCTGGTCCGCCAAGAGGGATTCGTGCAGGGCGCCGATCTCAAGTCCTTGGCCCTGACTCTGTTTCGCAAGACGGTTCCATTGATCCTCGTCCTCGCCCTTTTGCTCCTGCCTTTCGCGGTCTGGGATTTTGACGCCCTGTTCGATGATGTCTGGCGCTGGAGTAGCGGGACGGCTGAGGTCCCGTATCAGATCACGGGATGGGGACTGGCCAACCTTGTGCTGGCACTGGGT
>JAUWYD010000114.1 GCA_030616025.1 Chloroflexota bacterium | reverse complement strand
GTTCCCCGGCGGCAACGCGGTCAAACTCAAAGGCGAACTCAGGGGGGATCGAAGCGAGATTGAGGGCTCGTCGTGGTGGAGGATTTCCGGGCAGGCGGATACCTGGTCGGCCTATCACCGCGGCACCGCTCCAGAGAGCAGCCAGCTGGGCAGGAGGGTGTACGGAGTGGTTCCCTCATCGGCTTCACATGAGGTGGATGACTTCCACCCCTTGCGCTATGAAGGCGAGTTTTGGATGCGCTATTTCGCCGAATGCAAAGCTACGTGCGCCAGGTTCTACATCTATCCCTGCTATGATGATCGGCGTGGTAACCAAGTGACCATGGGGAAGCAGATTGTGGCCGAGTGCCGCGACCTACTGAGGGGCATCACTTTCAGGCAGCAGTAACAGTTATGGCGTCAAACAAGGGTCTCGTACGCATCTATACAGGTACTGGAAAGGGCAAGACCACGGCTGCGATGGGCCAGGCCATGCGCGCCGCGGGGCATGGGTTAAAGGTCTACATCGTGCAGTTCATGAAAGGCTGGCCCCACTACGGCGAACTGGACACGGTGGGACAGCACCCCAATATCACCATCACGCAATTCGGCCGCCCGGATTTTGTCAAGAAGGAGAACCCTGAGCCCGTTGACATCCGTATGGCCGAAGACGCACTGGCTCACGGTCGGGAGATAGTGATGAGCCGAGAGTACGATCTGGTCGTTCTGGACGAGGTGAACGTGGCTCTGGAGTGGAAGTTGGTACAGCCGGAAGACCTCCTGTCCCTTCTAGATGAGAAGCCAGAAGAGGTAGAATTGATATTGACAGGCCGGTACGCTCATCCCGAAGTCATCGCCAGGGCTGACCTGGTCACGGAGATGCGGGAGATAAAACACCCTTACCAGCAGGGTCGCCGCAGCCTCCGAGGAATAGACTACTGACAGGAGAGGCAGATGTTCGACAAGGAGAAACTTGAGACCATCCGCGACAGCTACGAGCGCTGGGGGGAAACCACCCTGCAGCAACGCTTGTCCCAGCACCCCGAGCGCAGAGAGAAGTTCGCAACCGTCTCCGGGAAGGAGGTGCAGCGGCTCTACACGCCCTTGGACATCGCGGACTTTGACTACGAGCGAGACCTGGGTATGCCTGGCGAATACCCGTTTACCAGAGGCGTTCACCCCACGATGTACAGGGGGCGGCCCTGGACCATGCGCATGTTCGCGGGCTATGGTACCGCGGAGGAGACCAACGCTCGCTTCAAGTACCTTCGGGAGCACGGTGAGACTGGTCTCTCCGTAGCCTTCGACTATCCAACGCTATACGGCTACGATACTGATGACCCCGAAGCGATTGGGGAGTTCGGCAAGTGCGGAGTGGCTGTCTCCTCCATGAAGGACATGGAGATTCTATTCGATGGCATCCCCATGGGTGAGGTCACCACCTCCATGACCATAAATGGACCCGCGGCCATCATTTGGGCCATGTATATCAGCGCAGCGGAGAAACAGGGCGTCCCTCAGGAGAAGCTGGGCGGTACCATACAGAACGACATCCTGAAGGAGTACATCGCCCAGAAGTCCTACATCTTCCCGCCCAAACCATCCCTGCGTCTGATCGTCGACACCTTCGAATACGGTTCCAAGTATCTCCCCCGTTGGAACACCATCTCCATCAGCGGCTACCACATCCGGGAGGCAGGTGCCACAGCGGTTCAGGAGCTGGCCTTCACCCTGGCCGACGGGCTGGCCTATGTCGAGGCCGCCAAGGAGCGCGGGCTGGACGTCGATGACTTCGCTCCCCGCCTCTCATTCTTCTTCAACGCCCACAACGATTTCTTTGAGGAGATTGCCAAATACCGAGCTGCGCGCCGTGTTTGGTCGCGGGAGATGCGTGAACGGTTCAAGGCCAAGAACCCGCGTTCCCGGTGGTTGCGTTTCCACACTCAGACGGCCGGGGTCACTCTCACCGCCCAGCAGCCCGAAAACAACGTGGCTCGGGTGGCAATCCAGGCGCTGGCGGCCGTTCTGGGAGGTACCCAGTCCCTGCATACCAACTCCATGGACGAGGCTCTGGCCCTGCCCAGTGAGTTGGCAGCGCGCATCGCCCTCCGGACCCAGCAGATCATCGACCACGAGAGTGGGGTCTCCAATTCCATCGACCCGCTGGGTGGCAGTTACCTGGTAGAGACCCTCACCAACCGCATGGAGAAGGAGACCTACGAGATCTTTGCCAAGATCGACGAGCTGGGCGGCGTGATACCTGCCATCGAAGCAGGCTATTTCCAGAAGGAGATTGCCCAGAGTGCCTATCGGCATCACCGGGAGATTGATACTGGGCAGCGCACCATCGTGGGCGTGAACGCATACCGGCTGGATGAACGGTTGACCGTACCTCTGCTCCGCATGGACCCCGAGGGATACCAACGACAGGTGGACCGCCTCAACAGGCTGAGAAAGGAGCGGGACAGCGAGGAGGTCAAGAGGCGGTTGGAGGCCGTGCGCCAGGCAGCCGAGGGCAATGGGAACCTGATGCCCCATATCCTCGCTGCGGTGCGAGCCTATGGCACATTGGGCGAGATTTGCGGGATCCTGAGAGAGGTCTTCGGCGAGTACCGGGAACCCGTCATTATCTGAGGAGGCGTCTTATCCGAAACCCTGACCCGAAACGGCTGGGTGACGTATTCGCAGGGCAGTCGATCTCGTTCCCCCACCCTTCTCGACATCGGGCAACCTGGCACATCGAGCGACTTGCGAAGGATCGAACGGTAGGTTATCATAGTCACCATTCCTGCGGCGGAGTTTCGTCAGACCCACCCCAGTGAGCCCCAGGCATATTGCGGGAGCAGGGTATCGCTAGGAGTTGGGTCTCTTTTGTGTCACCGTCTGTCCATGTGCCGAGACAGCACCGCGCTGCACTCTAATGACAAGGAGCTGATAAGATGAAGACCAAGGAGTTTACAATCCTGCATTCCAACGACATGCACGGAGATTTCCTGGCAGAAGTCCAGGGCGCTGAAGGCAACCTCATCGGGGGGCTCGCACTACTCTCGGGCTATGTCAACCAGGTTCGAAGAGAAGAGGAGAACGTCCTGTACGTCATCTCTGGGGACATGGTGCAAGGATCACTGATCGATTCCGAATTCAAAGGTATTTCTACGATAGAGATCATGAACTACATTGCGCCCGACGTGGTCACGTTGGGGAACCATGAGATCGACTACGGCTTGCCTCACTTGCTATTCCTCGAAAAGATGGCCAATTTCCCCATCGTGAACGCCAACATGTACATCGCGAAGTACAGCAAGCGGCTGATGCAACCATACCTCATCCTCAATGTGGCCGGGTTTGACATCATGTTCATCGGCATCCTCACCGAAGCTGTCCTCCAGTCGCTGAAGATGGACAGGCTAGTTGGCACCTTCATCTCACTGGAGGAGGCGAGCCGCGAGGTGGGCAAGATCTGCAATGCCTACAAAGACGAAGACATCGATCTAACTGTTCTTCTCACACACATCGGTTTTGAATCCGACAAGGAACTGGCCGCACTACTCAACCCGGAATGGGGCGTGGATATGATCATCGGCGGCCATTCCCATACGATCCTGGAGCAACCCGCCTCGGTCAACGACATTCTGATTGCGCAGGCGGGTACCGGGACGGACCAGATTGGGCGGTTCGATATCGTGGTGGACGACGACACCAACAGCATCGTGGACTGGAAGTGGCAACTCCTGCCCGTAGATGGCTCTCTCGCAGAGCCCGACGGGGACCTCCAGAAGTTCATCGACTCGCTCAAGGAGGAAGTCGACAGGAAGTACAGCACGATTATGGGCCGGTTGGCGCAGAAGCTAACGCACCCACGGCGAGAGGAAGAGACGTCGCTGGGCAACTTGTTCGCGGACATCTTTGCAGAGCGCGCCCAGGTTGACGTCATGTTTGTAGGGAGTGGCTCCATCCGTGGTACCGAGCTAGGGCCTCTCGTCACTTTGGGGGACTACACCGCCATCTTCCCCTTCGATGACGCGCTGTACAGATTCACCATCACCGGGGCACAACTCAAACAGATCTTCAAGCACATCCTACGTCCGGAAAACAGAGACAGAGAAGGAGAGTGCTACCAGGTCAGCAAGGGCGTCAAGGCCGTCTATGTAGATGCCGCGAAAGACCTGGAAACACTAACCATCAATGACCAAGCCGTCAAAGATGGCGACCAGTACACAATCGGCCTGCAGGGGTATCACTACGAGAACTCGGCACCGAACATTGGGCTTTCGGCTGAGGAGTTGACGGCGCTTCAGCCGTCGCGCGTGGTTACGACATCAGTGCTGGACGTGCTGGAAGAGTACCTGAGGTCCCATCAAAACCTCAGTAGCAAGGTCGAGGGACGACTGACGTTCAAGACCGGCGCATGACCTTGTGTCGGGAAGCCCTACCCGGAGCGCCGCAGATGAACGGGGACGCATCCGGCGAAGTAGCGGTCTTCCGGAGCCACATGTCGTTACCACCCCTGCGTGTGACAGTTACCCGGCCCGGAAGGTCGGCACGTAGGCTATCCATTGTTCGTGGAGGAACGTGATGAAACTGCTGCTGGTACAGTCGAAGTAGGCATACTGGGAGGTTTTACTATGAACGAGCCCTCGCTTCTTGACCGACTGCGCTATGCCTTTGACAACCTGATGTCGAAAGGCACCGCTGCCATGATTGGCTCGCTGGCGCTGGTCACCATAGTAGTCACACTTGCAATCTCCACCATTGTCTGGCTCACACGAATAGCCGCCGAAGCCAGCTTTGCGGAGCAATTGTGGTCCTACCTAATGCTGGCCTTGGACACAGACACCTGGACAGGTGAGAGTTGGGCTTTCCGTCTAGCCGCGCTGTTCATCGCCTTCACAGGCATCTTTGTGACCAGTATTCTAGTCGGTCTGCTCGCAACCGGCATTGCCAACAAGATCGAAGATCTGCGGAAAGGACGGTCGAAGGTCATCGAAACCGGCCACACTGTCATTCTGGGCTGGTCGGAGCAGGTATTTCCCATCATCTCCGAACTGCTCGTTGCCAACGA
>JAUWYD010000160.1 GCA_030616025.1 Chloroflexota bacterium | reverse complement strand
TTCGGCTACGACTGGGAGCAAACTAACTACCTTCTATCCTTCGGCGTGTCTTTCCTGGAAGCCTGGCGACCCACGGTTCGCAACGCAAAGGCCTACGGCCACATGCGTCGCGGCCGAGCCAATAAGCGGCTGAGAATGGTCCAAGTGGACACTCGTTTTTCCATCACCGCCGCAAAGGCTGACCAGTGGGTACCCATCCGACCCGGTACGGATGGTGCACTGGCGTTGGGCATAGCTTACGTCATCATCAATGAGGAGTTGTATGATGAGGACTTTGTGGAGCAGCACACTCTTGGTTTCGAGGACTGGACAGACGAGGATGGTGCCCAGCACATGGGCTTCAAGACTCTCGTGCTGCGGGACTACGCACCCTCCCAGGTAGAAGCCATCACGGGTGTGCCGACCGAGACCATCGCTCGCATCGCCCGCGAGTTCGCTTCTACCCGGCCGGCGGTAGCCATTGGGGACCGGGGAGTCAGCATGTGGAGCAACGGCCTGTTCAATCAGATGGCCGTCCATGCCCTCAACGCCTTGGTTGGATCCATTGACGCCCCCGGCGGAGTGCTGACCCAGAAAGATGCACCCTTCCTACCCTTGCCCGAGCTGGCGCCAGACCGCATAGCCCAGGAGGGGCGGGCGCAATCTCGCATTGATTATGGAGGCACGAGACGCTATCCTCTGGCCCGAGACGTCTATCAGCAACTGCCGGAGAGCATTGCCAATGACGATCCTTATCCGGTCAACGCTCTCTTTCTCTACTACACCAATCCGCTTTTCTCGAGTCCAGAGGTAGGTCTCTTTCACGAGGCCTTTGAGAAGGTGCCCTTCATAGTTAGCTTCTCCCCTTTCCTGGATGACAGTACTGCCAATGCCGATTTGATCCTTCCCGACCATACCTATCTGGAGCGCTTGCAGGACGTATCCCCGCCGCCGAGCTTGGGTTACCCGGTGGTAGGGTTGGGGCAACCGGTGGTCGCTCCCCTGTTTGACACGCGCCACACTGGGGATGTGCTATTGGAAATCGCACATAGGCTGGGGGAGCCGGTGGCGCAATCCTTCCCCTGGCGCAACTTCGCCGAACTGGTGCAGTATCGGATTAGTGGCCTGTGGCGCTCTGAGAAAGGAGATATCACTGCTACCGAGTTCGAGTTTTTCTGGGAGGAGTTCTCGCGGCGGAGCGTATGGTCTGACCCATCCTATCGCTTTGGCGACTGGGAGCGGGTGTTGAACACACCATCTGGGAAGTTTGAGTTCTATTCCCAGACCCTGCGGGATGAACTGGCAGGGGTTGCGAATGGTGACTTGGAGAGACTTTTGGACGAGTTGAGGGTGCAAGCCCGCGGTGACGAGGTGTTTCTCCCTCACTACGAGCCGCCCGAGACTGTGGGCAACCAACCGGAGTACCCATTCTTTCTCAATACCTACAAGCTCATGGCTCATGCCGAGGGGCGCGGGGCCAACTCGCCTCACTTGCAAGAAATGCTGGGGTTGCACGTCAACCGCAAATGGGATTCTTGGGTGGAGATCAACCCCGGCGTGGCGCGGGCGCTGGGCATCGCCGAGGATGACTGGGTGTGGGTGGAATCGCCGATTGGGGAGAAGATCAAAATGCGCGCCGTCCTCTACCCAGGTGCCCGTCCCGATGTTGTCTGCATCCCCTTCGAGTTGGGCCACAGAGCCTACGGTCGCTGGTCCGAGAATCGGGGTGTCAATCCGAACTGGCTGATCGCGAACCAGACGACCGGCCTGACGGGTGCCTTGGCACCCTTCGCGACGAGGGTGAGGCTATACAAGGCAGAGTAGACCGATCCGACAGACCTACTTCGGTCCGTTCTGTCATTATGCGTTGGAGGGTATCATGCCGCAGTGGGCGATGGTGATTGATCTGGACAAGTGTATCGGCTGCCAATCGTGCACGGCGGCCTGTCGGGCGGAGAATAATGTGCCTTTCGCTGGGCCCGAAGAGACGGAACTGGGCCGTGCCATCTTCTGGAACGAGGTCCTCTTCCACATTGAAGGGGAATTCCCCCATGTCAAGGCCAGCATCATTCCGCGTCCTTGCTTCCACTGCGAGAACCCTCCCTGCGTGAAGGTCTGCCCGGTGGGGGCTACTTACAAACGTGAGGAGGACGGGCTGGTTCTGCAGCGCTACGAGCGGTGCATAGGATGCCGTTACTGCACCGTGGCCTGCCCTTATGGGGCGCGCTATTTCACATGGTATGACGGAGAATGGCCGGAGGGAATGGACCGCTATCAGAACCCGGACGTTCCACTGCGGCCCAAAGGCATAGTGGAGAAGTGCACTTTCTGTGTCCATCGCCTGGATGAGGGTCTGCCCATCCCGGCGTGCAACCAGGCCTGTCCGACCGGAGCCCGCTACTTCGGTGACCTCGACGACCCCGCCAGCGAGGTGTCACAGCTGGCTCGTAGCCCACGGGCTGGCCGTCTACTGGAAGACCTGGGTACCGAGCCACGCGTGTTCTATCTGAAGGAGGGAGCGTAGATGGAGGAGAAGCAACACGAGGTATTGCTTCGCCCGCTGGAGGAGACTGGCCGGAGGTTCTACCTGTTCATCGCCTTCTTGCTCGTTGTCATCGGGTGGGGGGTCTTTGCCTATTTCAGGCAGCTGCGCCTTGGCCTGGGCATCACGGGCCTGAACCGCCCCATCTTCTGGGGGGTGTACATTACCAATTTCGTGTTCTTCATCGGCCTCAGCCACGCTGGCACCCTTATATCAGCTATTCTGCGCATCTTGGGGGCTGAGTGGCGGCGGCCTTTCACTCGGCTTGCCGAGGCAGTAACCGTCTTCAGTTTGCCTTTTGGTGCAGGGAGCATTCTCATCGACCTGGGTCGGATAGACCGCTTATTGGAGGTGGTGCTACACCCTCGCTTCCAATCACCGATTCTGTGGGACGTGGCCGCAGTAAGTGCGTACCTGATCTCTAGCGTCATTTTCTTTTACATTGCTTTGATTCCGGACGTCGCTATGCTGCGCGACCGCTATCCGCGTGCGGCTGCGTGGCGACGGCAACTCTATCGGGTCTTGGCGCTGGGCTGGAAGGGAACAGAAGCACAGTATCGTCGGCTGGAGAGCGTTATGGGCTGGTTTGCCATCTTCCTGACTTTGCTGGTGGTTACTGTGCACACCGTGGTCTCCTGGATCTTCGGCATGACCATCGTCCCCGGGTGGCACTCGGCCATCATCGGGCCGTACTTCTTGGTGGGGGCCATCTTCTCGGGAGTCGCAGCCGTTGCTGTGGTGGCTGCCGTGCTACGCCGAGTCCTTGGCCTAAAGAGGTACATCACACCTCGACACTTCAACTATCTGGGCCAGTTCCTGGCAGCGCTCGCCATCGCTTGGTTCTACTTCACCTTTGCCGAAGTCCTCACTACCATCTACGGATCTGAGCCCGCCCACATGGCCGTTTTCTTCGCCAAGTTTCGCGAGGAGTTCAGCTGGACCTTCTTCGCCATGTTCTTCCTCTGCTTTCTCTTGCCGTTTCCTATCCTGGCCTGGCGGCGCACACGTACCATATTCGGCGTGGTGGTGGCTGGGATCTCCATCAACGTGGGCATGTGGCTGGAGCGGTACACCGTGATCGTCCCGTCCTTGTCTCGCCCGCGGTTGCCCTATGAGTGGGGACTCTACACGCCCACTTGGATCGAGTGGTCCGTCACTGCGGCCTGTTTCGCTGGCTTCATTCTCTTATACACTCTATTCGCCAAACTGTTCCCGGTGGTAGCTATCTGGGAGTTGAAAGAGGAGGCGCCCGAGCTTTCCGATGCCCTGGAGCGGAAAACGACAGAGGCATCGTCACCCTGAGGCTTCTTGATGAGCATAGCGGTTACGCCCCCCTGTTGGAATCGGTTTGGCAGAGACACAGGAACGAACACGAGAAGAGTGACTTTCGTATCCGAGGAATAGGATGGATGTCGATACAGCTCGAGCACGCAGCCGAGCTTACACGAGCCTAGCTCAGGGTTTTGCCGGGCCTGAGGAAGGGCTGGGAGGTGAGTACACCCGCCTCTTCGTTGGACCAGGTCGGCCGATAGCTCATCCCTACGAGTCGGTCTACCGAGAGGGTCGGGTAATGGGCGACTGCACTCTGGCAGTCCGGGAGTGCTATGCCGAAGAGGGGCTGGGCCCAGAGGATCATTTGCTGCCCGACCATGTGGCGGTGGAACTGGAGTTCATGGCGCATCTGGCCCGGAAGGAGGCGGAGGCGTGGGAGGAGGGCGATTCGGATAGAGCAGAGACCTGCCTGCGCCAGCAAGAA
>JAUWYD010000177.1 GCA_030616025.1 Chloroflexota bacterium | reverse complement strand
CGCTTGCCTCTGCCCAAACTCGACCACCGAGGCAAGGACTATCCATTGTCTTTCGCTCCGATTCTTGATCACTCCGACCCGACCTCCCTGATCTTCAATAGCGTTTGCCTCAATCCGGCGCAGAGACTGGACATCTCCAGGTATCCTTGGTATCATCAGGCAAGGCTGAGACCAGCCATCCAATGTCGGTCCAAGCGGATAGACGCTCCTGGCCGAACTGAGACGTCAAGCGATCACATGGCTAGCATGCGCCATGTGCTTCGAATATGCATAGCGAGGCCAAAAGGGATACCTCGCCACAATCGGTTGAAGGAACTGCAAAACTCAAGAAGGTGAGACTGCGATGAAACACTCAAGACGCTTGGCAAACTCCGTCGTCCTGGTCGTACTGCTACTGTTCGCTTCCACGCAGAACGCTCATGCCTATGTTGACCCCGGCACTGGCAGCTATATCATTCAGTTGATCATAGCAGGCCTGGTTGGGGTCGCCTTTGCAATCAGGATCTACTGGGGAAAGATCAAGGCACTCTTCTCCAGACCCTCAGGCAACGGGCAGGAGACGGGAGATGACAACCAATAGGGGCAGCCTTCCAGGCTCCTTTCGGGATCCAAGCGGGTTCCTGTTCGTTCAGGATGGTTCTCTGTACCGCCAGGTGAATAACGTATACAGAGAGAACTATGATCATTTGATTCAATCGGGTCTCTACGAATCCGTAACGGATTCGGGAGTGATGATTGCCCATGAAGAGGTTGGCACTGACCTTGGGCGCACAGATGACGCTCACAAGATAGTCAAGCCTGAAACTGTGCCATTTATCTCATATCCATACGAATGGTGTTTCAGTCAGCTGAAGGACGCAGCACTGGTCACCCTCCGAATCCAGAAGACGGCCCTCGATTCTGGGATGACCCTCAAGGATGCCAGTGCCTACAACATACAGTTCACGAACGGGAGACCGGTGCTCATTGACACCCTGTCCTTCGACAAGTACCGTGAGGGCCAGCCTTGGGCTGCTTACAGACAGTTCTGTCAGCATTTCCTTGCACCTTTGGCTCTCATGAGCCATACGGATGTTCGACTGAATCAACTACTTCGAACGTACATAGACGGAGTCCCCCTGGATCTGGCGAGCTCGCTTCTCCCTTTTCGTACTCGTTTCACGTTCCCCTTGCTTTCTCACATCCACCTTCATGCCAGAAGCCAGAGGCATTTTGCTGATAGGACTGTGAACATCAGTCGCCGAAAAATGAGTCGAGTCTCTTTTCTGGGTCTCATTGATAACCTGGAATCCGCTGTCAAGAAACTCAAGTGGCGCCCTGATGCCACGTATTGGGCTGGCTACTACGACGACACAACATACTCCGAGGACGCCCTTCACCAGAAGAAGCAGCTCGTTGCGCAAGTCCTTGACCAGATGGATCCGAAGATCGTCTGGGATCTGGGTGCAAACGTCGGTCTGTTCAGTCGCGTGGCTAGTGATAGGGGGATACTGACGATCTCCTTCGATGTCGACCCCGCCTGTGTTGAGCAGAGCTATGTTGAATCCGTAGAAAAGGGCGAGACCAACATTCTCCCCCTATGGCTCGATTTGACAAACCCCAGCCCCAACATCGGCTGGTCGAATGAGGAAAGGATGTCTCTCCTGCAGAGAGGTCCAGCGGACACGGTCCTGTTCCTGGCTCTGATCCATCACCTGGCTATCTCCAACAATCTGCCCTTGGGCATGATTGCTGACTTCCTTGACAAGATCTGCACTTCCCTGGTCATCGAGTTCGTTCCCAAGAGTGACCCGCAGGTACAGAGACTCCTATCAACAAGAGAAGACATCTTTCCCGACTACACACAACAGGCCTTCGAGAACGCGTTTGGACGATACTTCACCGTACAAACGGCTGCCCAGATAACCCACACCGAGAGAAACCTGTATCTGATGACCAGGAGGCAGGCTTGAACTTGAAGAAGGCCATACCTGCACATCCTGTCCTCCTTGCAGTGTACCCCGTCCTATTCCTCTATGCCCAGAACGTGGACTTCACTCCAGTGAGCGAGGCTCTTGCCCCCATGGCAATTGCTGGCGGGTCTTCTCTTCTCTTGCTCCTATCCCTGAGCTTCGCTCTGCGAGACAGGGACAAGGCAGGATTGCTGGTCTCGCTTGCTGTGGCGATCTTCTTCTCCTACGGCCATTTCTCCGAGGCGATGACGGGTTGGGCCTCGAAACTGGGAGAGGTCAACCTTAGTCCGGATGTCATGCTCATGCACCTTTGGGGAGCCTTCCTCGGTGTTGGGATCTATGCCCTGGTGAAGACGCGCAGGGATTTGCACACGCTCACGAGCCTGCTTAATGTCGTGGCTGTCTGCCTGGTCTTGATCTCCACGGGACGTATCCTGGCCTATGATCTGAGGACGGGTGCTTGGCTCGATCAGAGGGGCGCTGAGAACGTGGAAACGAATGCACCGGAGTCGGTCGAGGCGGATACACTCCGCGACATCTACTATATCATCCTGGATGCTTATGCCAGTGCGGAAACGTTGCAGGAGATCTGGGACTATGATAACCATGAATTCGTAGACTACCTGACGGAAAGAGGTTTCTACGTGGTGCCTGACGCCAAAACCAATCATCCAGTCACCTTTCTGTCGCTGGCATCGTCCTTGAACATGCAATACCTCAATTACCTGGCCGACGAATTGGGCCCGGACTCAACGGATCGAAGGCAAGCGTATCAAATGACCCAAAACAGCAAAGTCATGCGCTTCCTAAAAGCGAGGGGGTATAAGTTCGTTCATTTCCAGAGCGGCTGGGGACCGACGGGGAAGAATCCCTATGCCGATCGAGATGTCCGGTGTGGCAACGTGAGCGAGTTCGCCCAAGTGCTGGTGAGAACGACCATCCTTAGGCCACTGGCTAATCGCTTCCTTCAACATGACCTTAGGTCTGCAGTGCTATGCACTTTCGCCACGCTGCCGGAGGTACAACAAACAATCGAAGGGCCGCGTTTCGTTTTCGCCCACATTCTCGTTCCCCATCCCCCCTTCCTATTCGGGCCAGACGGTGAGCCGGTTGACACAGAACCTGATTTTCGGCCCAGAGGCTGGGGCCGCTACTACCTGGGCCAGCTGGAGTTCGTCAATAAGAAAGTTGAGGTACTGGTTGACAAGATACTGTCCGAAGCAGAGACTCCGCCCATCATCATCCTGCAGGCGGATCACGGCTCAAGGTCCATTAATACGAAGTTGCTTCCCAGTGTAAGACCGCTCAGGGAGCGCTGTGGAATACTCAACGCCTACTACTTGCCCAGCAACGGCAAAGAGTTTCTATATGACTCGATCACGCCTGTGAACACATTTCGACTCATCTTCAACATCTACTTCGATGCAGGCTACGATCTCCTACAGGACCGAACCTACTTGTCCACGCTCAAGCGCCCCTACGACTTCCTCGATGTGACTGACGCTCTCGTCGGAAGCTAGCACCACCGGTGTATGGCCCTCTACGACGGCATTCCTCCTGCCGAGTTAGTCGCCGAAACCTCCCCCGCCGCAAACAAGAAGGGGGGATGCTGAATAGCATCCCCGCTTGAAGGCGATTCTGGCGAGCTCCCAGGCCTGGTCACCTTCTCCGTGGTGAACCCCAACAGCAACAGTGCCGCCTACTACTCGCGGAACGGTGGAGGGTGCGTAGGTTACTCCACCCTCACGAACCTGTCTGCCGGAGTCCCGCAGATGGGTCATGGCCGAGGTGCCCTCAGTAGTGTACTACATGGACCAGTACCAGAAGCTGGGGGTGGCCGGCATCTCCATCGGTTCCAATGACCTGACACAGCTGGTGTTGGCCATCGATCGCGACAGCGAGTTGGTCGCCCCGTTGTTCAACGAGATGGATGAAGCTGTGCTGGACCACATACGCCAACTCCTGGAGAAGGCGCGCGAACTGGGTATGAAGAGCTCTATCTGTGGACAGGCGCCAAGCGTCTTTCCGGAGTACGCTGGCAAGCTGGTGGAGTGGGGCATCGATTCCATTTCTGTCAACTGGGA
>JAUWYD010000005.1 GCA_030616025.1 Chloroflexota bacterium | reverse complement strand
CCAGACCCTCAGCGACAAAGCGGCGCGAGAGCCGCTCTACCAGGAAGCTGCGGAGTACGTCCATGAGGATGCCGCGCGCGTCTTCATGGCCCACAACAAGACTTCCTTGCTCTTCGTTCCGAGTATTCGAGGGTTTGTGCCGAGCCCCTTGGGCATGGAGTTCTACAACAGCATCTACTTCGAGGACTAGCCTGAGGTCGTTCAGCGTCAGGCTCCAGCGCGCGCTGGAGCCTGACGTTCTCTCCAAAGGGGGCCATTCTTGACCAGTTATATCATCCGGCGTCTCCTGTCCCTCATCCCCACCCTCCTGGGCGTTTCCATCATCGTCTTCTTGTTCCTGCGCATGATCCCCGGCGACCCGGCGCTGGCGCTGGCTGGCGAGCACGCCACCGAGGCGAACGTAGAACGGATTCGCGAGCAGTTCGGACTCAACAAGCCCCTGCACGAACAGTACTTCACCTATATGGGCAAGGTGTTGCGGGGAGACCTGGGCCGTTCCATTCTGAGTAGAAGGCCCATCATGGATGAGATCCGGGTGCGCTTTCCTGCCACGATTGAACTGAGCGTCTGTGCCTTGACCGTGGCCCTGGTTGTCGGAGTTCCAGCAGGCATCATCTCCGCTACCAAGCGCAACTCCATCTTCGATAACATCGCCATGATCGGAAGTCTGTTGGGCATCTCTATGCCCATATTCTGGCTGGGCTTGATGTTGAATTGGTTCTTCGCCGTCCAGCTCGGTTGGCTGCCTTCGGTCACCAGACTGGATGCAGGCATAGAGTTGCAGAGGATCACTAACCTACTGATAATAGACAGCTTACTGACCGGAAATGCTGAGGCCTTGCTGAACGCCGTCCAGCATCTGATTCTGCCCTCGGTAGCTCTGGGCACGATCCCCATGGCTATCATCGCGCGCATGACCCGTTCGGCGATGCTGGAGGTGCTGGAGCAAGACTACGTTCGTACCGCCCGGGCCAAGGGGCTGAGGGAAAGAGTCGTCATCATCAGACACGCACTGAAGAACGCACTTCTTCCGGTAATCACGATCGTCGGACTGCAAGTCGGGGTGCTGCTCTCGGGAGCTGTACTCACGGAGACCATCTTCGCCTGGCCTGGCATTGGACGCTGGCTCTATCTGTCCATTCTGTCCCGAGACTATCCGATCATTCAGGGTATGGCCCTCTTCGTCACCATATTGTTCCTGGTCATGAATCTCCTGGTGGACGTCTCCTACGCCATGGTTGATCCACGCATCCGCTACGGGTGAGGTGCTCAGAGGCCTGCTAGAGTAAGGACTGAAGATGACTACGACAACGGAGGCCCTCGAGGCGCTTGAAGGGCTGGAATACACGCCTCGGAGAGAGCGGGGTCTGGTGAGGGATGCCGCCCGTCGTCTGTGGGCCAACCGCGCCGCCAAGGTGGGGATGGCCATCGTTCTCTTCTTCATCGTCGTGGGGTACGTGCTGGCTCCCGTTGTCGCACCCTACAACCCCAAGACCGATAGAGATCTCCCCGCGAGGTTGAGTGCCCCCACTCGAGAGCACCTCTTCGGCACAGATGAGCTGGGGAGGGATATCCTCACCAGGATCGCTCACGGGACCCGCATATCGTTCACTGTCGGGCTGGCGGCTGTTACGTTCGCTTTCACGGTTGGCACAGTGATCGGATTGGTGTCAGGCTATGTCGGAGGTCACCTGGAGACTGTGAGCATGCGCGCCATGGACGTGCTCCTGGCCTTCCCCGCTCTCCTGTTGGCTATTGCCATTGTGGCCATGCGGGGCCCTGGGCTTCAAAACACCATGTTCGCCCTGGCGGTCACCTACATTCCCGTCTATGCTCGACTATCGCGCGCCTCGGCCCTGGGGATCAAGGAACTGGATTACATAACCGCAGCCATCGCTGTCGGAGTTCCGGGGTATCGCATGGTATTGCGCCATGTGCTGCCCAACAGCCTCTCCCCCCTGATAGTGCAGTTCACCCTCATGATCGCCACGGCCATCATAGAGACCGCGGCCCTCGGCTTCCTGGGCCTGGGGGCTCAGCCTCCATCCCCCGAATGGGGAGCGATGTTGAGCAACGGCTATAAGTTCATTACCATCGGTGCCTGGTGGGCGCTTCTCTTCCCCGGGCTTGCCATCATCTTCGTCGTCACGGGCTTCAACCTCGTTGGGGATGGGCTGCGGGATGCCCTCGACCCCCGTTTGAGGAGGGGCGCCTAGCTTCTACTGACGGAGTGATGGGCGCAGGCTCAGCCCATTCACATCCCATCTCCGGCTCCAAACTCGCCCTTGATTCTCACCTGGCACGCGTGTTTGCCAAGCCCCCTGAGATATGGTATAATGTTGTCTGATGTTGGAATAACTGGAGCAAGCAGGGTTACAACATCGTAACCCGGGGAGGGAATAGATGGCGCTAGGCAAGACGGAGAAGGACGCCATCATCAAAGAATACCATGTTCATGACAAGGACACCGGCTCGCCGGAAGTGCAGGTAGCCCTCTTGTCCAGACGTATCGACCAGTTGGTAGAGCATCTCAAGGCTCACAAGCACGACGAGCATTCGCGCCTGGGGCTGATCAAGCTGGTCGGCAAGCGCAGGCGGCACTTGAATTATCTAAGCAAGAAGGACCCGACGAGATACCAAGATGTCGTAGCTCGGCTAGGTCTACGCAGGTAGCGCAATTCATGGGAGGGGGGTGATAGGGTCTTAAGCCATCCTGTTGGGCGCCATCCGCTGTGGCGAAGGGTGGGTCGAGTTCGTAGTAATTCTGAGAATCAGGACCGGGCTCGGGGGCCAGGTATTGGAGAGTGTACCTCACTTTCTCAGGTTGTGTGTACGTGAGGGACGATCAGCCGACTACAATGTGAGATACAGTCTCCAGTCCTTGACCTCCAGGTCCGGTTCAATATGGAGGTAAAGGTATGACTACAAGTTATCAGGCAACTATTGGAGATCACTCCATTAGCATCGAGGCCGGCAAGCTCGCTGGTCAGGCCGGGGGTGCCGTCACTGTACGATGTGGCGACACCTTGGTTTTGGTCACAGCGGCGGCCTCGAAGCAGCTCCGAGAAGGGACCTCGTTCCTACCACTAACGGTGGACTATGAAGAGCGCCTCTATGCCGCTGGCAAGATCCCTGGCGGATTCTTCAAGCGTGAGGGGCGCCCCACTGAACGAGCCATTCTTCTATGCAGGCTGACCGACAGGTCGCTGCGTCCTCTGTTTCACCCTGGAATCCGTAATGACATCCAGGTCATCGTCACCGCCCTCTCGGCCGACCAAGAGAACTACTTGGATATGCTTTCTGTGATCGGTGCGTCGGCTGCCCTCTCCATCTCCGATATCCCCTTCGATGGTCCAATAGGGGCCGTGCGGGTAGGCAGCGTCGATGGGCGCTTCATCTTCAATCCCACCGCTTCGCAAATGGAAGACAGTGTGATGAATCTACGTGTGACGGGCACTTCTGAGGGCGTGGTGATGGTCGAGGCAAGCGCCAAGGAGGTGGCGGAAGACACGATGGTGGAAGCCATCACGCTGGGCCATGAAGCCATGCAGGAAGTCATCCAGGTTCAGAAGACCATGAGGGAGGAAATTGGAAAGCCGAAGGCGCCCTTCGCCCACCTCGAAGTCGAAGACAAGGTGTTGGCAGACGTTCGTTCGTGGGGGAGTGGCAGGGTGTGGGCCGCTGTTGACGGAGCGGACAGTAAGCAGGCGCTGACGGGAGCCCTCGATGGTTTGCAGACAGAGTTGGTGGAGAGATTCGGAGAGGTCTATCCTGAGGAGGAACTGGAGGCGGCATTCGACCAGGTGGCGAAGGAGGATATCCGGAGGGGTGTTCTGAAGGAGAACCATCGCCTCGATGGCCGAGATATGACGACGGTGCGTCCCATAGACTCCGAGGTGGGGTTGCTACCTCGAGCACACGGGTCGGGGCTTTTCAGTCGCGGAGAGACTCAAGTACTGACGATAGCTACTCTGGGCACGGTTAGTGACGAGCAAATCCTGGACGGCCTGGGCACAGAGGAGTCGAAGCGCTTCATGCACCACTATAACTTCCCGCCCTACAGCACCGGTGAGACCTGGTTCCTTAGGTCGCCCAAGCGCCGGGAGATTGGGCATGGAGCTCTGGCCGAGGCGGCGATTCTGACTCTCGTGCCTGAAGCAGAGGATTTCCCTTACACCATTCGTGTCGTATCCGAGGTTCTGTCCTCCAATGGGTCGACTTCCATGGCCGCTATATGTGCCACCTCCCTGGCGCTCATGGATGCTGGTGTGCCCATCAAGGCCCCTGTTGCGGGTATGGCGATGGGATTGATCAAGGACGATGATCGGTATGTCATCCTCACTGACATCATGGGCATGGAAGACGCGCTGGGGGACATGGATTTCAAGGTTGCGGGCACGAGGCAGGGCGTCACTGCGCTCCAGATGGACCTCAAGATGAAGAGTATCGCTTCCGATCTCATGAGAGAAGCGCTTGCGCAAGCCAGAGATGCTCGCCTCCACGCCCTGGACAAGATGCATGAGACGATCAGCGAGGCGCGGCAGGAGCTGTCCCCATATGCTCCACGCATTACCCTCATCAAGATAGATACGGAGAAGATCGGCCTGGTGATCGGGCCTGGAGGCAAAACCATTCGAAAGATCATATCGGAGACGGGCGCCAAGATAGACGTGGAGGATGATGGCACCGTCTTCATAGCCTCCACGGATGCCGAAGGCAGCCAGAAGGCCATAGAGATGGTCAAGGCGCTGACGGAGGATGCGGAGATCGGCAAGACTTACACGGGTACCGTGAGACGAGTGACGGATTTTGGCGCCTTCGTCGAGATACTGCCCGGCAAGGACGGTTTGGTCCACATTTCTCAGCTAGCCGACCATCATGTGCCCAGCGTTGGGGATGTGGTGCGTGTAGGCGACGAGATAATGGTCATGGTTATAGATGTTGACGCCGAAGGTAAGATAAGGCTTTCCCGGCGAGCAGTATTGGAGGGCTGGACCCCCGAGAAGGCCAGGGAGATGGACAGAAGGCCTGGGCAGAGGAGAAGAACGGAATCTTCCCGGCGCGACGGACGTTCCTCTCGAAGGGGAAGGTAGGAGCGTACACCAGCGCAGTCTGCGGGTGATGATCCTTTGGGGACCGAGAGATGCGAGACGCCATTGGGCACAGTCGGCGGTTAATGGCGTCTCTTGCTATTCTTGGAGGAATGCGTGAGCGACGCTAATGAGCATGCTTTGAAAGCGCAGGCGGTCCTTGAACAATGGAGGACTGACCCAGAGCGAGGCCTTAGCGATGATGCAGCCGCTCGAAGATTGAGTGAGTTTGGCCCCAATCGTCTGGAAGAGGTGGGAAGAAGATCCCCCTGGCGGCAGTTTGCAGACCAGTTCACCGAATTCATCGTGCTGGTGCTGATTGGCGCCGCACTCGTTTCCGGCCTTCTTCGGGAGTGGGTGGATGCCGCAGCCATTCTGGTCATCGTCGTCCTCAACGCGATCCTGGGCTTCGTTCAGCAGTATCGGGCTGAACGAGCCTTGGAGGCTCTGAAGAAGATGGCAGCCCCGCTAGGCAGGGTGATTCGAGTCGGGCAGATACGCAGTATCCCTGCTGAGGAGGTGGTCCCCGGCGACCTCATTGCCTTGGAGATGGGTGATCTAGTACCGGCCGATGCCAGAGTACTGGAGGATCATGTGCTCAAGGTGGATGAGGCATCCTTGACAGGAGAGTCGATCCCCGTGAAGAAGATGGCGGGCGCAGTTCTAGAGGAAAGCGCGCCGCTGGGCGACCGTCGAAACATGGTCTACTCCAGCACGGTGGTCACCTACGGGAAAGGCAAGGCCGTGGTGACAGACACAGGGATGAGAACCGAACTCGGGAGGATTGCCCATCTTGTACAGACGGTGGGTCAGGAAAAGACCCCCTTGCAGGAACGGCTGGAGGAGCTCGGTAGGCTGCTGGTCTACGGCTGTCTAGTGATCGTCGTTGTGGTGTTCGGTCTGGGCCTCTGGCGCGGTGTCCCAGTGGTGGAGATGTTTCTTACGGCCGTCAGTCTAGCAGTAGCCGCCATCCCAGAAGGGCTTCCAGCGGTGGTCACTATTGCCCTTGCCCTGGGCGTGAGGCGCATGGTTCAGCGCAACGCGCTTGTCAGGAAGCTGCCCTCGGTGGAGACTCTAGGTTCAGCCACCGTAATCTGCACCGACAAGACGGGCACTCTTACCCAAAGCAAAATGACGGTGCGCAAGATTGGGTTCCTGGACAGAATCATCGATGTTACCGGCGATGGATATGTGCCCCAGGGTGATTTTCTGCTTGGCGGTCGGTCCGTTGGTCATGAAGATCATGACCTGCAACTGGCGCTGAAGATTGCTGTACTCTGTAACAACGCCAGTCTGAAGCGGGATGCGGATGAAGGTTCCGGCTGGAATATCGTTGGCGATCCCACCGAAGGGGCTCTGCTGACTGTCGCAGCCAAGGCTGATCTATGGCGGCAGGACTTGGAACAGGAGTACAGCTTGCTGGCGGAGCTACCCTTCGATTCGAACCGCAAGCGGATGAGCACCGTTTGGCGTGCTCCAGAGGGAACGGTGACCGCCTATGTGAAGGGGGCGCCTGACGTTGTGATAGGGCTTTGCACGCGTGTCCGGGAGAATGGACACGTGAGGCAGATCACAGCGAAGGAAAAGGAGCAACTCCTGGATTTGAATAGCCGGTTCGCAAACGAGGCGATGCGGCTCCTGGCAGTGGCCTACCGCAATCTACCGGACGGGTTGGGAGAACCGACGGTGGAGGATCTGGAGCAGGATCTGGTTTTCGCGGCTCTGGTGGCCATGAGAGATCCACCGAGAGCGGAGGCTAGAGAGGCTATCGTCAGGGCCAGGCGAGCTGGCCTTGACGTGGTGATGATCACCGGCGATCACAAGAGCACGGCAGTGGCCATCGCCAACGAGCTTGACCTCTGCCGTGAGAGTGATATCGCTTTCACGGGAGAGGAGCTTGACCAGATCGATGACAGGGAACTAGCAGACGTCGCCGACAAAGTCAGGGTCTATGCTCGTGTCTCACCAGAGCACAAGCTACGTATTGTACGGGCCTGGCAGAGCCAAGGGCATATCGTGGCGATGACAGGCGATGGGGTGAATGATGCACCGGCCTTGAAGGAAGCCAACATAGGCATCGCTATGGGTATCACGGGGACTGATGTAAGCAAGGAAGCCTCTGATATGGTGCTCACGGACGACAACTTCGCCTCAATTGTGGCCGCCGTGGAGGAAGGGCGCGCCATCTTTGACAACATTCGTCGTTTCATACATTTCCTCCTTTCATGCAACATAGGGGAGTTGTTAGCCATGTTCCTCGCCTCCTTGCTGGGGATGCCTCTTCCCCTGTTGCCCATCCAGATCCTTTGGGTGAACCTGGCGACCGACAGCCTCCCCGCCTTGGCTCTAGGTGTGGAAACGGCTGAACCAGGAGGCATGGAACGTCCTCCTAGGCCACCAACCGAGGGTGTCATCACCAGGGGCATGGCTCGTATGATGGCCATTCAGGGGCTCATCATCGGCCTGCTGACCCTGGGAGCTTTTGCCCTGGAATACTACATCTTGGGTGGCGGAGTGGAGAGAGCTCGCGTCATGGCCTTTTCCACGACCATCTTCGCCCAGAACGTCCATGCGTTCAATGTTCGCAGCAACAGGTACTCCGTCTTCGAGCTCGGTCTCTTCTCCAACCGCTGGTTGGTGGGTGCCTTCTGCGCTGTGATCGTTAGTGAGCTGGCTATCATCTACATACCGTTCTTCCAGCCCATCTTCAAGACGATGCCCCTAACCCTGTCGGATTGGGGGATCGTAGTAGGTTTGGGAGTGATGCCGTTGGTGATAGTGGAATTCATCAAGCTGGTGAACAGGCTGCTGGGGCGGAGATAGTCGCCGTCAATGCCTGGGGGAGGGAATGATGTCCAAGCCGTGGAGTGACTCTACCAAGCGGTGGGTGGTTGTCGGCCTTGTCGTCGCTGGGGGTTTGGTCTTCTTTCAGGTGCGTGCTCTGCTTCCCCCCGTCATCCTTGCTTTTCTCCTTGCCTATCTGCTCCACCCCTTGGTGGAGCTTCTAATGGGATTGCGACTTTCCCGCATCAAGGCCACTGTTCTGATGTACCTGATCTTGATTATCGCCCTCGCCGTGGCGACTTCCATCTTGGTACCGATGGTGGTGCAACAGGTCTCCTCCATTAACGTCGATCTGCAGGCCATATACGAGGGCGTGCTGCAGTTCATGGCTGCCCATCAAACCATCACAGTCCTGGACTATTCCATCGAGTTGTCTGATGTCTTCGACAAGCTGCAGGACAGCTTGATTCAGCTTGCAACAGGCTTTGCCTCTCGCTCTGCGGAGGAACTCGTGGACATCGCGTTCGGTGTGGCGTCCGGATTCGCTTCCACTTTGGTGTGGTTGATTTTCATGTTGGTGGTATCCTTCTGGCTGACCAGGGATGCCGATAAGATTACCCGTGTGCTTGATGGTCTGGTCCCTCCAGACTATCGAGACGAGGTTGAGGAGTTGCGGTCCGGGGTCAGCGTGGTCTGGAATTCGTTCTTCAGGGGGCTGCTTCTTCTGTCTCTGACGGTAGGAGTGATCACGGCGGTGACCATCTGGTTGGTGGGAGTGAAGAACGCCTTGCTGTTGGGGATGCTGGCTGGTGTCCTGGAAGTAGTTCCGAGTTTTGGTCCCATCATCGCTTGCATCCCCGCAGTCGCTATCGCTTACTTTCAGGGCTCGACCCATCTGCCTATCGGCAACGCGTGGTTCGCTCTGCTGGTGTTGGGCTTGTACGTGATGATTCAGCAGGTGGAAAACATCTTCCTGGCGCCGCGCATCATTGGTGGTAGCGTGAAGATCCATCCTCTTGTCGTGCTGGTGGGAGCCATCGCCGGGTACAGCATAGGTGGGATCATGGGTGCGTTCCTGGCCGCGCCCGTCATCGGCACGTCTCGGGTCCTCGGAGGATACGTCTATAGAAAGCTTGTGGAGCCGGAACCGTCGCCAGACGGGCCTGAGGAGGCAGAGACACAGGCTGAAGGCGCCGACCCTTCGTCGGAAGTGGTCGTTGCGAAGGAGCAAGACCGTGAGTCGTCCTAGCGAACCTGCCTTTGTGCGGGCCAGGGCGAAGATCAGAGCCATCCTTTTCGATCTGGATGGCACCCTGATGGATACTGATGATGCCTTTCTGGACTCCGTGGCAGGCAGACTTGAGCGATTTGGCCGGCTCTTCCCTGAGGGCGATCCGAGGCCTCTTCTGCGCTGTGCTATGCTCGCCGCCGAGGGCCCCGTCAACCGTATGGTGAGCATGCTGGACAGGATCGGGTTGGACGACAACCTCTTCTCCATGGGCGATCGACTGCGCCGGATGAGGGGACTGAGGGTGCAGGGGCAGTTCCGGCCCGTGGAAGGCGTTGTTGAGATGATAGATGCTCTGTGCGGCTCCTACCGCCTGGGGATAATAACTACTCGCTCTCGAAACGATGCCTTGGCCTTCGTGCGACAGTTCGACCTGGAGGCGTCTTTCGAGGTTGTCGCCAGCAGGGAGGATACCCACCGGCTCAAGCCTCACCCAGAGCCGATCCTTCATGCCACGGCGCTTGTTGGCCTTCCACCGAGCGAGTGTGCGATGGTGGGCGACACGGCAGTCGATATCATTTCGGCCAAGGCGGCAGGGAGTTATGCAGTGGGAGTGCTGTGCGGCTTCGGTGAGCGTGAGGAGCTGTGCGCGGCAGGAGCGGACTTGATACTGGATCATACATCACAGCTCAAGGCGTGGTTCTGAGTTGCCTCGAGCCCTTAGAGCAGCAGTTCCGATTCCTCTTCTCTGTCCTGTTCAGACGGTTCTAGTCGATACAGCTTGTCCAGGCTCTCCACACGATCCACGAACAGATTGCCATTGAGATGATCAATCTCATGTTGCAGAACCCTAGCCATAAACCCCTCAGCCCTGAGGCGGAAGTGTTTCCCTCTCCGATCCTGTGCCTTGACCACAACCCGCGCAGCTCTCTTGACTTCCCCAACGAATTCGGGCAGTGAGAGACACCCTTCTTGCCCTTCCTCCTCACCCCAGCTTTTTACTATCTCAGGATTGCACATCACGACGAGTTTGCCGCGATGGGGATCCTGGTCCTCGTCTCCTTCTTCCACCTCAGGCAGTTCGATGACTACGACACGCAGGGGCACGCCGATCTGAGGAGCAGCGAGGCCGAGGCCCGGTGCATCGCGCATCGTTTCTACCAGGTCATCTATCACTGCCTGCAGGGAGGGACCAAAGTCCCGCACCTTTCTCGCCTTCTGTCTCAATGCCGGGTCATTGCCTGGCGCGAGGGGCCTCACAGCCATCGACGTTCCTTCATCTCCTTCAACTATCTCCGAGAAGACCCATGCCCTCCTCAGATGTGTTCCGTTCTGATCGTGATCTTGGCACGCGCGCCTCACGAGGGCGGGATGGCCGCCCAACTATTGGGATCTCGCGCGCAACAAAGCTACGGCCTCAACATGGCAGGTTTGCGGAAACATGTCCACTGGTTGCACCTCTACGAGTTCGTAGCCGCCCTGCACCATTCTGCCAATGTCGCGGGCCAAGGTTGCCGGATCGCACGAGACATACACCACCTTCGGGGCGGCGAGTTTCAACAAGGCTACCAGCGCTTGCTCGTGGCATCCTCGCCGCGGTGGGTCCAAGATGACCAGATCCACTCTCTCCTCCAGCCTGGGGAGAAGTTCTTCGGCAGTACCTTGCATGAACTTGACGTTCTTCATTTCCTGCGAGTTGAACACAGCATCTGCTATGGCCGCCTCATTTTCGTCGATTCCTAGGACCTTTGCTACCTTGTCCGCCAGGCTCAAGCCGAGGGTGCCGACTCCACAATACACGTCCAGGAGCACCTCATCTCCCTGCGGCGAGAGGTACTGGTTGACTGTGTCCAGCAGGCTGGCTATTTGTACTGTGTTCGGTTGAAAGAAGCTAGCGGCAGAAATCCGGAAGGACCTGCCGGCGACCCTCTCGGTGACATAGTTGTCTCCCACATAAGTGGCCGGCGTACCATCGTTGAGCAGAAGGACGCAAGAGATTGGCAAGTCCGCTTCGAGGGCCGGTGCTTCCTCACCGACCGTCTCCAGGATCAGCAATTGCTCCCCTGTCGTTGTGCCGGCTCGCAGAGACACCTTCCTCAGTTCCGGAAAGTCTATCTCCAGTGCAGCGAAGACATCAAACAGCAAGGGATGCATCACGTGGCATTCCTGTATGGCCACCACGCGCTGCGCCGTCGCTGCTATGAAGCCAAGTTGTCCAGCTTCATCGGCATGCAGTTGCACATGGTTACGGTAGTTCCAGGGGTTCGTCATGCCGAGGCTCGGTTTCACGGAGACATCAGATAGATGTGCAATGCGCTTCAGTTGGGACTGCAGTATCTCCTCGCGAAAACCCAACTGGGCCTCGTAGGCGATGTGTTGCCACTGGCAACCGCCGCAGACGCCAAAATGAGGACAGCGAGGCTCAACCCGCTGTGGAGAAGAGGATACTATCTCGAGGGGGAGTGCGCGCGAGTACCTGGCCTTCTCTTCGATCAACTCCACCAGGACTTCCTCGCCGGGCAGGGCGAAGGGCAGAAAGATCACCTTTCCCTCGTGACGGGCCACGGCGTCGCCCCCGTGCGCCATGTCCGTTACCGTTACTTGCAGCCTGCTCATTCTCCCGCAGACACGCAGTGGCCCAGTGGTACGAAGATGCCGAAGCGCGCAGCGAGGCCGCCGCTCAAGAAGTGGTTCATTTGTTGTGCCTGTTGACGAACTCTTCCAGCCGTGCTAGGGCTTCTTCGATTTTCACCAGGGAGGTCGCGTAGGAGCACCGCACGAAGCCCTCTCCGGAATCACCAAAGGCATTCCCTGGTACCACAGCAACTTTTTGCTCGGACAGCAGTTTCTCAGAGAACTGTTCGGAATTCAGGTCGGTGTTCTGAATGGAAGGAAAGGCATAGAAGGCTCCGTGGGGTTCGAAACAGGGCATACCGATACTGTTCAGCCCCTGCACGATTACGTTGCGTCGCTGATCGTACTGGCGGATCATTTCCTGAACAGCGTCTTCGCCTTCCCGTAGAGCTACTGTGCCTGCCACCTGGGCGGGAGTCGGAGCGCACATTACTATGTACTGATGTACCTTGAGCATCCCGGCAAGTATCTCACCAGGGGCGGCCGCATATCCTAGGCGCCAACCTGTCATGGCATAGGTCTTGGAGAAACCTCCCAGCAGAATCGTTCTCTCCTTCATGTTTGGCAAGGCTGGGAAGCAGACGTGTTCCACTCCATAGACAAGCCGATCATAGATCTCGTCGGACAGGACTAGGAGATCATGCTTCTGTGCCACGGAGGCGATCTCCGCCAACCGTTCCCGGCTCATCACAGCTCCGGTCGGGTTGTTAGGATAGCCAATCAGGATGGTCTTTGTTCTGGGTGTGATCACCTGTTCGATTTCCGCTGCCGTTATCTGAAACCCGTTTTCCAGCTTCGCCTCCACGACTACGGGCGTACCGCCGGCGAAGATGATTCCTGGTTTGTAGGAGACGAAACACGGTTCGGGCACTATCACTTCATCCCCAGGTTCCACGACGGTCAACAGGGCCACGTGCAAGGCCTCAGAGACGCCGACTGTAATCAACAACTCTCCCACAGGATCGTAATGTACTCCGTACAGCTTGGCCAAGTGACTCGCCAATTCCTCTCGTAACTCCAGAATCCCTGCATTGGAGGTGTAACTCGTTTCTCCTCTCTCCAGCGAACAAATGCCCGCGTAGCAGATATGCTCGGGCGTCGCGAAATCGGGCTCCCCGATTCCCAGGGAGATGACGTCGTCCATAGTGGCCAAGACATCAAAGAACTTCCTTATGCCCGATGGCGGCACAGAGCGCACTCTTCGCGCAGTGACTTCCTTCACAGTTCTCCCCTCTTCCTATCGTTCTCGAACTTCCTTGGATAGACCCTTGATATCCCACTCATCAGCTTTCTCGCAATACGCCAACTCGAAGCGCTCGTTGTCCTCCGTTTTCACTAGGAAATGGAGGGCCGAGGGGCTCCGCCATGATCCTTCCACCACTTTCACTACATACGTTTCGTGATGCAACGTGAAGGAGAGGGGTCGTTCTCCGTATCTGCTCCCCGAATGACACTGGACCTGAATCACCTTCCGTATTCTCGTCTATCCCAGGCGTACCGTAGAGTGATCCCCGATGTCCACCTTGCTGAAGTCATCTCTTACGGAGGTGTGACTGCCCACAAGGGACTCTCGGAGGATGGCACGCTGTATGCGAGCACCCTGATCTATGATGGAGTCGCTGATTATGGAGTCTTCTATGACCACATCTCCGGCGATAGACACGTAGGGACCGATGATGGAGTTGACGATAGAAGCCGAAGAAGCTATGTGCACGGGAGGGATGAGT
>JAUWYD010000262.1 GCA_030616025.1 Chloroflexota bacterium | reverse complement strand
ATGCAGTACCAGAAGAGAGACGGCCGGAGGTTGACACTTGCTACATCAAAGAGATGCTGGCCCGGGCCCCGGCGGAGCTTCAGCCGGTTGAGCGGGTCACCTTGGAGAAGCAGAGTTTGGGGGCTGGGCCTCAGACGGACGGTCGAGTTCGATGGCGGAGACGCCGCGCGAGGTGAAAGGCGAGAACAGAAGACGAAGGGGAGGTGAGAATGGAGGACAGACAAATGATACTGCTGGAGGGAAACATCGGCGCAGGAAAGAGCACGGTAGGCAACACACTGAAGGCGTCAGGCTTCTTTGACTTCATCGAAGAGCCCGTGGAGGCGTGGCAGAGCGGATTCGCGGCCAATCTACTTGATATGTTCTATAGGGACATGGAGAGGTGGGCGTTCACTTTCCAGATCACGGCTTTCATCACACGGGCCAAGACCTGGCAGGAGGTGCTGGCGCTCACGGACCACAGCCGCGTTGTTCTCGAACGGTCTATCTTCACCGACCGCTATGTGTTCGCCACAAACAGCCATCGCATAGGCGGGATGACCGATGTGGAGTGGCAAGTCTATGGTGGGCTGTGGGATTTCCTGGTATCCAACTACTGTGTGGAGCCAGACTGCATCCTCTACTATCGTACACCTGCTGACGTGTGCCTGGAGCGGATGAAGTTGAGGGGAAGAGACGAGGAGAGCGCGGTCAGTTTGGAGTATCTGCTGCAACTCGAGGAGTTGCACGACAAATGGCTGCTTGATAACCCGCGCGCCATCACGCTCGATGGCACAAGACACTGGGCAGCCGACGAGGTCTGGGAACTGACGCGACCACATCTGGAGGCCGAAGCGGCGATGGTAGGTGCTGAGCAAGAGCTCAGCCAGGCGTGAGCGAAGCGGCAAGGAGCACCAGGTCGCATCGTCTGTGAGGAGACGGCTGCCTACCTGCGAGTCACGGACCGCACGTGCGCGAGGAACGCTTGAAAGCGGCAATAGCGCTTCTGGTCTCAGGTGACGGCATCTGGAATGCCGGTGCACTCAAGCGCTTGTAGTCCATGAAGGCGAGGAGTAGTGTCAGTCCATGGCGGCATCGAAGAAATTCTGGGAGGATCTGGCGTCCCGTACCGGGTGCACTTCCACGAAGCAATGCCATTTCCTATACGCAGCCCCGATGATTTCGGGAGAGCACTGGGCTATGATGTCGCGCGCATCACAAAGACGATGCTTCTTCGAGCCACGGACCGACAAGAATTCTGCCTCGTGGTTCTATCGAGCGAGGGGAGTATGGACCTGGAGAAGGTCGCTGGGCTGATGAGTGCGAAACGGGTCCAGATGGCCTCTAGCGAGGAACTTGCCAGAACTCTCGGATATCCGGCGACTGGAGTCTCGCCGATCAGTGCAGGCTCCTTACGTGTCTTCCTCGACCAAGGCATCATGGACTTTCCAACCGTGCTGATAGGCGGCGGCGAGGTCGGAGTGGAGATTGAAATCTCACCACGGGCCCTCCAGCACATGACATCTGGCGAGGTAGAGTCCATAGCCGTGTGATCGCACTGGTATGGGGATGCCTGGGGGCCAAGAGGATATCCCACCCATCAGATATGCTTGCTTGCAGTGCCGAAATATGGTACAATCTGTCTGCACTCAGGGGCAGCAACGAAGAATGGGGCGACCAGGGTGCAACTGGTTGCGCTTATCGAGTATAATCTCGAAGTCACGGGGCGTGAAAGTCGCAAGAAAGGGGGTGGTTGATTGGCAGGTAAGCCTTGATCAGATGCCAGTTTCCTTGTAGGATCCAAATCCTTGGGAGGAGAAAATGAAGAAGTGGATGTTAACTAGTTTGACTGTGCTCCTTGCTGTGTCGCTGGTGGCGGCTTGTGGTCCTGCCCCGCCGGCGCCGCCGCCGGAGCCAGAGTGCGCGCTCAAGGTCGGCATGGTGTCAGACATCGGTGGTGTTGACGACGCCAGCTTCAACGAGAACACCTGGGAGGGCGTAGTCATGGCTGAGGAGGAGCTGGGCATCTGCGGCCAGTTCATCGAGAGCCAGGCCCAGGCGGACTACGAGAAGAACATCACCGAGTTTGCAGAGCAAGACTATGACCTGATCATCACGGTAGGGTTCTTGCTGGGGGACGCCACGGCGAAGATGGCTGCGGAGTATCCAGATGTCAACTTCGGCATCGTGGACTACGCCTACGCGCCAGGAATCCCCAACGTACAGGGCATCGTCTTTGCCACAGATGGAGCGGCCTTCCTGAGCGGGTACCTGGGGGCATACTGGGCTGACACCCAGGACCCAGACGATCCGCAGCTTGGCTACGTAGCTGGTATGCAGATCCCGACCGTGGAGATCTTCGTCGCGGGCCACGAAGCTGGGATGAAGTACTACAACGAGCAGCACGGCGCGGACGTCCAGTTCAGCGGAGTCTACGTGGGTGACTTCGAGGCTGCCGACGAGGGCAAGCTCCAGGGCAACTCTCTGATCGATGAGGGTGTGGATGTGATCTACGGCATCGGCGGCAAGACCGGAAACGGCGGTCTCACGGCGGCCAAGGAGCGCGGCAAGTGGGGCGTCGGTGTCGACGTGGACCAGTACTTCACGCTGCCCAACGAAAAGGACATCCTGATCACGTCCACCATGAAGCGCCTGGACAACGCGGTGTTTGGAACGATCGAGGGTCTGCTCAATGACGAGTTCGGGGGAGGAAGCGTCTACGTCGGAACCTTGGAGAATGCCGGCGTGGGCATGGCGCCATACCACGATTTCGAGGACCAGATACCTGAGGACATCGTTCAGGAACTGAATGAAATCGCGTTCGGGCTCATCGACGGAAGCATCGACACGGGCTGGGAAGGCTAGGCCAATCTAGGCCGAGCAAGACTTAGGGGCGGTGCTGGGTATCTCACCCAGCACCGCCTGCTATGGCAGCAGCGGATTGGCGGAATCGCGAATCAACGAGCCGATCCGTTGACTCTACGTACCTGATGTTGCGGAAGGGAGCGACGATGGCGCCGGTATTGGAGGTTCGCAACGCGACGAAACGCTTCCCCGGGGTGCTGGCCAACGACCACGTTAGCTTCTCGCT
>JAUWYD010000090.1 GCA_030616025.1 Chloroflexota bacterium | reverse complement strand
TGTCATACCCGCCTTCGTCAACCGACTCACCGATTCTGCCCCTCTCATCGGCCTGGTGACCACGATTGCCAGCGGTGCCTGGCTTCTCCCACAGCTCCTGAGTGCCCATTATGTGGCCGGCAAAGAGAGGAAGAAGCCGTTTGTCATCGTGCTCGCCCTGATCGGACGGCCCATGTATTTGTTAGTGGCATTGGCCATTTTCCTGACCGGGGACACGTATCTGTGGCTGCTACTTGGCCTCTTCTTCTTGGCTGAGGCGGTTTTTTCGATCGCTGACGGCTTGTCTATGGTTGCCTGGTTCGACATCTTGAGCAGGGCCATTCCCCCCAGGAGGCGAGGACGTATGTATGGCACAGCACAGGCCGTTGGAGGTCTCCTGGCCATGGCCGCAGGCATGGCAGTGAGGGAGATACTTGGCCCGAACGGGCCAGCCTTCCCGTACAACTACGGCCTCCTCTTTGTGCTAGGCAGCGCATTCATGCTGGTGTCACTCGCATCCTTCAGTCTGGTCAGAGAGCCCAAGCCAGAGGCACAGGAGCAGAAGCAGCCGTGGCGGGTGTATTTGCCCAGGATGATGGCGCTGCTTCGTCAAGACAAGCAGTTCAGGTTGATCAACATCGTGCGCTTACTCGCGGGGCTTGGCGGGTTGGCGCTGCCCTTCTACGTCGTATATGCAACGGACATCTTGCGAATAAGTGATGAGGACATAGGCCTATTCGTCTCCGCCCAGGTGCTCGGCGGCATAATTGCCAGCCTCGGTATGGGCTACCTGAATGAGAGATCGGGCAGCAAGGTCGTCACGCAGGCTACCGTCGCACTGGGACTCAGCACCCCAATAGTGGCCTTGGTCATCCACTACTTCGCTCCTCATATCGCTGCAGTAACCTATTCTTATGCTCTAGTCTTCGTCTTCATCGGAGCGAACTACAGCGGCTACACGCAGGGCTTCATGAATCTCGTACTTGAGATGGCCCCGCCGGATGAGCGGCCTGCCTATGTCGGCCTGTACAACACCGTGGGTGGCGCAGTGCTGGTAGCGCCCCTGTTGGGAGGATGGCTGTTGCAGACCACCTCATATCCCGTACTCTTTGGCATGGCGGCCATCGGGGCCACCACAAGTCTAGTCTTGTCCTTCAGACTGACAGAGCCACGCCGAAGCTAGTGTGTTCCACGACGAACAATTGTCGAATCATACCAACTGAGATACAATGTTGACTGACAATCAGCGAAGGGCCATGTCATGAGATTTGACGGACGGGCGACCGATGAGATGCGTCCTGTGGTCATTACCCCGGGATATCTCGATCATCCCGAAGGATCGGCGTTGATCGAGGTGGGCCGCACACGGATCATCTGCACGGCTACGGTCGAAGAAAGGGTGCCACTGTGGCTACGAGATCGAGGCCAAGGATGGGTAACCGCTGAGTACGGGATGTTGCCCCGCGCCACACACGAACGTACCCGTCGAGAGACCAGGGGCCCGCGGGATCGCACGCAGGAGATCCGCCGCCTCATTGGGCGGTCTTTGAGAGGGGGCGTCGACCTGCACTCGCTGGGCGAAAGGACAGTGACCATCGACTGCGATGTGATACAGGCAGATGGGGGAACCCGCACGGCTTCCATCACCGGAGGATATGTAGCCCTGGCCATAGCCCTCCGTAAGCTCATCAAAGGCGGTCTCCTGGCGCCGAGGGTGCTGGGCCCACCTGTGGCAGCCATCAGCGTAGGGGTGGTCCAGAACGAACTACTGCTGGACCTGAACTACCAAGAGGATTCCCAGGCTCAAGTTGACTTCAACGTGGTGATGAATGGGGCTCAGGAATACGTGGAGATCCAGGGGACTGCTGAGGATGGCTCTTTCTCCCGAAGCACGATGGAGGAGCTACTCAAGCTGGCGGAAGAGGGGATAACTGATCTGCTGAAGCTGCAACGGGAGGCATACAAGCAGTAGCACTCGTGGCTCAGGCGAGCGGCCCCTTTTTGTGAGCATGGGCCTCCAGTGAGAGCTCGATGACCCTATCCACGAATTCCATAGGGCTCATGCCCACCTCGGCGGCCTCGTGAAAGATACAGGTGGAAGGGGTCATTCCGGGTGAGGTATTGGGCTCGCTAACGATCACCTCGCCGTCAACCACGAAGCCGTCCATGCGAGCATATACCTTCAACCCTAAGGCTCTGTATGCCTGCACCATCACCTCTTGGACCCTACGGATCATCTCCTCAGGCAGCCTGGCCGGCGTGATGTTTTCACCCTCACCTGGCAGGAATTTCTCCTCCACCGTCAAGAAGTCACCCTTCCGTAGGGTTTCGGTGGGTGGCAAGGCCGTCGGCTCCCGATTCCCGATCACGCCACACGTGATCTCCATACCGACCAGAAGCTCCTCCACCAGGGCCGTAGTGTCCCACTGGAAGGCATTTTCCAGAGCCGATCCCATTTGCCCTGGTTCTCGCACCACCGACAGACCCGTACTGCAGCCCTCCCGAGTAGGTTTGACGACGCAGGGATAGCCCAACGAGGCTTCCACCTGGCCCAGCAAGTCCTCTTCGTTCTCGCCCCATTCCCTCTCGGTGACGACCAGGTACTTGGGGACATGCATCCCTGCTGCGGCCAGGAGCTTGCGCTGCATGAGTTTATCCATGCCTATCGCCGAGGCCATTACTCCTGACCCGGTGTAGGGGATTCCCAGTAGCTCCAGAAGCCCCTGGAGGCAGCCGTCCTCCCCATATTTGCCATGAAGCCCGATGTAGATGAAATCAGCAACGGATGTCAGCTCCTCGTAAGCGATTCGACTAGCCTCATCTTCGAGACGAGCAGCTATGTCAGTGGTAGTGTTCTGCACCAAGAGTTGCAGGGGAATCTGCCAGAAGGTTCCTTGTGCGTCGAGAAAGATGGCTATGCCCTCATGCTTTTCCGGGTTCAAGTTGAAGTAGATGTTGCGCCCGCTCTCAAGGGATATCTCCCTCTCCGACGACATCCCGCCCAGGACCACGCCTACCCGCAACTTCGCCTTGTTCTTCTGCTCCGTCACACGTTCCTCGTTTGCAGCTGGCATCCTAGAGTGGCCCCCTCTTGCCCTCGTGCGCCTCGAGGGCGAGCTCGATCATGCGATCGAAGAGCATCATGGGATTTAGGCCGATGTCCGCCGCCTGGTGAAACAGGAAGGAGGAAGGAGACATGCCTGATGAGGAGTTGGGGTCGGTGATCAGTACCCGATTGCCGTCTACCAAGAAACCGTCAATGCGACCATAGTTCTTCATTCCCAGAGCCTGGTAAGCCCTCACGACTTCTTCCTGTATCCTCGCCAAGACCTCCGTATCTACGCGCGCCGGAGTGATCTTCTGAGACTGCCCAGGCATGTACTTGTCCTCGTAGGTTAGATACTCGTTTTCTGTGGCAGTCTCAGTAGGTACCAGCGGCTGCACTTCGTCGTTGCCGAGGACAATGCACGAGAACTCCAGACCGCCAAGGTACTCCTCGACCAGCGCCAGATTATCCCAGGAGAAAGCTTCTTCTAGCGCCCGATCTATCTCGCTCTTCTCACCCACCACCGAGACACCAATGCTGGAGCCTTCTCGATCAGGCTTGATCACGCACGGCAAACCGACGACCTCGACAATCTCGTTGCGAACCTTTTCAGGATCCTCCTCCCAATCTAGATCCTCCACCAGCAACTCGCGCGCCACCTCGACCCCTGCCTGCTTCAATACCCTGTGAGCCATGTACTTGTCCATACATATCGCCGAGGCCAGTACGCCAGAGCCGGTGTAGGGGATCCGAAGGAGTTCCAGAAGCCCCTGGATGCATCCGTCGTCTCCAAACTTGCCATGCAGAGCGATGAAGGCGAACTCGATGAGAGAACGCAGATCCTCGTAGTACACCCTCTCCGCTTCTCCCTCGAGACGAGGTACAATGTCAGAAGTGGTGTTCTGGATCAGAAGCTTCTGGGGTATGTGCCACAACCGCGCTTGGAGGTCCATGAAGAGGGGGATGGCAGCATACTTCTGGGGATTGAGGTGCACACACACCTGTCGCCCACTGGCCAACGAAGCTTCCCTCTCCGAAGAGATGCCCCCCAGGACCACGCCTACACGCATCACAGACATCGTCGCATCCATAGAGATCCCATCAGCTATTTCACATTATAGCAAGTGCGAAAAGCGGGGGCAAGAAGAACTAATCAGTGCAATTGTCTGAACAGCGAGGTCTCTCAGTCCTCGTGTTCTTTCACCGCGCGGCGCACCGCTTCGGGGACCCGCACCGGCCGACGACTGTCCTTGTCCACATTGACGGCGACAATGTGGCCCGTGGCAACCAGTTGATCCGAACCGTTCTGGTAGACCGAGAACTCGAAGGTCAGGCTGCTACTACCTATGTTGCCAACCCGGGTGTGAACATTCAGTACCTCATCATAGTAGGCCGGGGCCTGGTGGCGACAGAGGGATTCCACGTATAGCAAATCCATCCCCTCGTCCAAGAGGTCCTGATAACTATATCCAATGGCCTGCATATACTCCATCATGGCCACATCGAAATAGGTGTAGTAGTGCCCGAAGAACACATGGCCTTGGGCATCTGTCTCCACATACCTGACTTTGACGGGACAGTAGAACTTGAACTTCTCACTCAAGTCGTTGCTCATCCTCCACCGATGGCAAGCTGTCGACTAACACAAGCCCAATCAGTGCTCACCTGTCAAGGGGACGAACTGAACGCCGCCCTTGTTGTGGAACTCGACCTCTCCGCCCTCCTTTGTGATCAGCCAGAGCGTCTGGTACCACCCCACTGGGCCTACCGGTATTACAAGGCGACCGCCATCTTTCAGTTGCTTGATCAGAGGCTGTGGTACATGATCGGGCGCCGCCGTGACAATGATGACATCATAAGGAGCGTGCTCCTCCCAACCGTAGTAGCCGTCATGGTTCGAGGTACGTATGTTGTCATGCCCAAGTCTGCGCAGCCGGGCACTGGCCGAATCGGCTAACTCTGGGATGATCTCCACGGTGTAGACCTGGTCGGCTAGCTCAGCCAGAATGGCCGCTTGGTACCCCGATCCGGTGCCGATCTCCAGCACTTTGTCACCCCTCTCCAACTCCAGAAGTTCCGTCATCAGTGCCACAACGAAGGGCTGAGAGATGGTTTGACCATAATCGATGGGCAAGGCATGGTCGTCATAGGCCCGGCCGAGATACTTCTCAAGCACGAACTCGTGGCGCGGCACGCTGCGCATGGCGGTCAAGACTTCTGCGTCACTGATGCCCCGTAACTCTCTCAGATTGCGCACCAGGCGCTCCCTTGCCTCAACGTACTCATCCTCTTCGGCGTCAGGACTGGCCGATGGAGCGGCAGACACCATTGTGGGCGAAGCCTCTTCTTCCTCTGCCGCAGGCGCCTGAGCCGTCCGCGTGCGTGCACTCCACAGAAGGAGCACGAGGACCGCAATGACAACACAAGCCGATACCAAAACGAGAATTCGGCCTCTTTTTCCCCCCATCCTCGCCTGCCCCCCTTGTTGGCCAAGAGCACCCTTTTCTTCATTGTACCATTTGCATGCCTGCACATCAACCCAGCGTATCTTTGACGCCACGTGTGGAGCGTGCTATAATGGTCTGGGTTCACAGCGATGCGGGCACGCACCAGGGGGCAAGAATGCCAGG
>JAUWYD010000067.1 GCA_030616025.1 Chloroflexota bacterium | reverse complement strand
CGCGGCCTACTCAGGATGCTTGCCCAGTGTGACCTTCCCTCTAACTGAGCATGCCCACCCCACATAGATGCCGGCCAAATGGCGCACCCCTGATAGGGCGCGGGAATTGCTCAGGCCTTTCACGACCTTCGCCTGCGCAAGCGTCCGAAAAGGGACCTTATCTTGTGAGAGAACAGGGGTAGTAGATTGAACCTCCTCGGCAATCGCCGCAGCCGCCCATACAGCTCCCGCATCTGTGCGTCGGTCAGCACCTTCTTGCTCTCGAAATAGGCCACCGCCACCCGCCCCATCGCCCAAGTCCCAGCGGCAGCGATCAAGCCCGAGATGATCCAGCCTGGCCCAGGCAAGAACTTGAGCGCCTGCTGGGTCGCATACCGGAAGAGAATGCCCCCACCAATGGTGGAGAGGAGCTCCTTGGCACGCTCCGGGCCCATCGCCTCACCGTAGATGGCCGCGATGCGCAAGGTCAAGCGCACTTGGCTGGCCAGAAGGAGAGGTATGTCCAGGAAGGGGATGGGCTCGATACCGATCAGGACATTGAGCACGCTCGTATTGCGTATCACGCTGCGCGTCATCCGCCGCCGATACAGAGGCAGTTCCCTGCCCAGCGCCACTGCCAATGCGGGCCTCATCTCTATGATGCGAGGGAGAAGCTGCTTGGCCACATTGGTACCCTTCTTAGCCGAGATAGGTACCACTGACGTGCCAAGCTTGGCCTGCACGTCGGCCAGTACCAGTTTCAGATCCCTTCTTATTAGGTCAATCTTGTTCAGGGCGACGACAAGAGATTTCTTCTCAGCCCGGAGTTCCTGATAGAGGTTGTAGTCTTCCTGACGCAGGCCGGCCGCCCCATCGAAGAGAAGCACCGTCAGGTCTGCCTCTCGCATCGCCTGCAAGGCAATATCTCCTCGATCAACGCCACCTACCTCGCCGAAACCAGGCGTGTCTATAAGGGTGAAGGGTCCCAACTGCTGGGTGATCACCTCCTTGGTCGTCCCCGGCACCGCTGACACTGCGGATAAACGCTTTCCGGCTAGAAGATTGACCAATGTGGACTTGCCCGAGTTGACGGGCCCCACTATGGCCAGCCTGGCGAGGGTTTCTTCTTCGATGTCCAGCGACAGGCTTTCCCTATCGAAGGCCCTCAACAGACCCCTCAGCTCTTTGAGAGCCACCGGCACCTTGAGCATGATAACTCACCTTCAATGCACTCAGTTCAAATGATAACAGAGGGTGATTGAGAACAGCAACAGCTCCCCTGGTCCCCCTATGCAGATGCAAGAGCGCCCCAGTTTGTGTATAATAGAAAGGCCTTGCGTTCAGCGGCTCATTCATGATCCCCCGGAGGGAAAAGGAATGATTCAGCAGATGGATAGTCGCCTTCAAGCGGTGCTTGCTTTCACACTCGCGCTGCTGGCTATGTCGCTGGCTGCGATCGGGGGATGCGGGCCGGCGGCAACTCCCACTCCCAGCGCCCCCCCGCAGGATTCCACCCCTGTCTTGACCTCGACCATCCCCCCCTCAACCACTCCTTCTCCTGCACCCACCCCGATAGAACCCGTCCCTTCCTTTATCAGCTTGACCATTTGGGGACCCGAAGAGTTCTCACCAGGAGAGGCGGATGGTGGCAGCGTGGTCTTGCAGGCCCAGTATCAGTCCTACGCCAGCGAGAACTCGGACGTTGGAGTGGAATACGTGACCAAGGCTCCCTACGGACAGGGGGGGCTCCTGCACTTTCTCCTTGCTGCCAGCTACGCCGCTCCCGACGTATTGCCAGATGTGGCCATAGTTGATGCGTTCGAATTGGGGCCCCTGGCCCGCGCAGGGCTCGCTACCCCCCTGCAAGAACTGATCGCTGAGGAGTTGAGAGCAGATCTTTTCCCCTTCGCCGAGGCCGCCTGCACGTTCAACGGCGACCAAGTCGCCATACAGTTCGAGGCCGACATAGAACACCTGATTTACTATACAGAGGCTCTGGAGACTCCCCCGGCCACGTGGGCCGATCTCTTCGCTGCCCCCATTACTTACACACTCCCGGCCGGCGGCGAGGCAGGTCTGGTCAACGACACTTACCTGATCCAGTTCATGGCCCAAGGAGGTCAGTTGGTGGATGAGGAGGGAAGACCCGCTCTTGAAACCTCTCCGGTCAATCGGGTACTGCGCCTATACGATCAGACCCTCGAGTGGGGCATCATCCCCATCGAAGTGTTGGAGATATCCAACGTCCAAGAAAGCTGGGAGGCGTACGCGGAGGGGAACGTAACCCTCAGTCACATCAGCTCATGGCGATACCTCACCAGCCGCGGCCTCATGCAAGACACGAGCTTCGCCCCGTTGCCCACAGAGACCGGTGACATTGCCACCATGACTCGAGGCTGGGCCTTTGTCATCATCACCGAATCCCCGCATCGACAAGCGGCCGCTGCCCGGCTGATAGAGTGGCTGATGGCTCCGCAGAACCTAGCAGCGTGGAGCAGTGCGACCAACCACCTGCCAACGCGGTCCTCGGCTCTGCGTTTGACCGGATGGCCCCGGGATTATGTCCAATTCCTTGAAAGCCAGCTTGAAAACGCCTTCTACCGCCCGTCCACACCTGAGTTTGAGAGGATAGCGCGGGCCCTACAAGGCGCTGTCGAGGATGTGTTGACCGACGAGCTTACGCCTCGACAGGCGACAACTGAGGTTATCGAGGGCCTGCAGTAGCAACGCCTGGCGTATCATAATCAAGTCTCTCTTCACATTGCTCCCGATGACCGCAGGCGCGGCAACGGCGCGGGTTGTTGTGGCTGGGAGCAACCTGCGCAGCCCTCTGATCAACGCGCATACTTTCCATCGTGTCCAGCAGTTGGCGACGAAGCCGTGGATTGTACTCTATGGAAAACGTGGCTCGATCATACTTGATGAGGCCGTGGGGAGGCGCCCTATTGACACTGTCCTCGAGAAGCAAGCAATAGGCAGCCAACTGTAGCACATCGGAATCGTAGGGTTTCTCCGCACTGCGCCCCGGCTTCACTTCCACCGGAATGAGATCCTCTCCCTGGGCCACGATGTAGTCAGGCTTGCCGGTGAGGAGATATCGGCGGGAGAATAAAGGGCGAGGACACTCCTGCCAGGCCCCAGTATCATCATAAATGACCCGCCCTTGGGGAAGGCCACTCTCCCTTCGTTTGCTCCTGGCATGCCACAGGAGTAGCAAGCCGACTGCCAGTAGAAGGAGGCCGACAGATAGCAACAGCGGCATCTCAACCACCAGCGACGTCACCTGAGCAGACTAGTGGCGAGCCACCAGGAGAGCGCAAGAAGGCCGACCAGCACGCCGAGAGCGATCATAAGATACCCCAAGCGCTCCAAGCGATGATAGAAAACAATAGCCCGGCCGTGGCTTCGATGCTCCTCCTCTCCCAGGATCATCTTCTCTTTGTGGGCGGAGGGATAACCCAGCGCGCGGTTCAGCCACCAACCCCGCGCACAGTAAGCGTAATTGCCTATCTCACTGGCCCGGAGGACCTCACTCCTGCGCGTTTCGGTCAAGGACCTTCTCCTCGAACTCTCTCAGCGTGTGTTCCAATCTTTGCTGGCGCACAGCCATGGTGAGATCACCCCTCGTCCTCTCCAACACACCCCGTACCATGTCCGTCGTGCGTCTCAGTCCCCGGGTTATCGCCTTGGGGTAGTCCACGCTGACCAGTACGCCGTATACTTCGTCCATGGTCTTCAGCAACTCTTCCCCTCTGGACAAGTCCCCAGAGCGGATGAGGTCTAGTATGGCACGCCTCAACTCCCCCATAGCCTCGCCCAGGCCGTTCAGATACGCTGGATAATCGATACTCAATTCCCGGGGGTCTGGGAGAGCCTGCCCTGTGATCAAGGCGTAGGTGATGCTGGCCTCAGCGAACTCCTTCAGCGCATCCTGGACATAACCAGCCTCATAGATGCCACGCTCGTCCGCCAACTCGGTGTCGAACTGCTCCACCACAACTCGGCCTTCGTCTAGCATCTCCTTGGCCTTCTCGAACTCGCGCCTGTGCACAGCTCGTATGGTGTTGGCCGAGTGGCGTATCAAACGGCGCGAGAGCCCTAAGGCACTCTCCCGAGTTTGGTGCCGCGCCTCCAGCGCCTCCAAAGCCTCTCGTGCGATGTCGTTCAACTCATCCACTGTTCTCCAACCTCCTGTCGCCGGAAGAGCCTGCCGGCATTGCCTCCACTCTCCACCCCTTGCAAACCTCGCTCGATCCACGAAGCAGGCCTCCATCTCGGAATCCTGCGCTTGGGCCAGCGTTGTCCCCATCCTGGCACAGTCCTGCGCGACGCCCCACCACGGGGCAGAGCCGCACATAGCACCCTGGATGTCTTGATTCTACCACATAGAGAGCCTTCGCAGCAAAGCATGCTTGACAGTCGGGGAAGGCAATGATATACTCCCTGCCATGATAGTTGGCAGGATGCTCTGAAGTATCCTCTGTCAAACTCCGCGCCATTCTCTCCCTGCTGACCGGCTGCTACGAAGGACTTCTGAAACTGATTTTGTTGAGACATGAGCTGCATTAGCCTACCGAGGAGCAACGGCCATTGAGTACTCCCAGGATCCCCTCTCTCGTCCGCCCTCTTCTGTGTCTTCTTCTTACAGCACTACTGCTCGGCTGTGGAGATGCCCCATCTGCGACACCCGATATCGCTCCGATCGAGACCACCGTTGCACGGGACATCTTTGCCACGCTCACCGCTGAAGTGCCAGCCGCAACGTCGGTACCGACGCCCACCCCTACCTTGACCCCACTGCCATACAATATCTACTTCGGGGATCTCCACGTTCACACGTCAAGAATCCACACCACAGCGGCTTTTCACGAAGAGTTTGGCCGTGGAACGATAAGGCTGGCGCACCTCCATGCCAGACGCGTCATGCAGCATGATTTCATAGCCGTCACCAACCATGCTCGGCTGCTCGCAGATTGGATGTGGGAAGTCACGAAAGACGTGGCAGACGAGTTCACTCGAGACGGGGAGTTCATCTCCTTCCCTGCCTTCGAATGGACGGCCAGCCACAGTTGCGGCACTCACTGCGCTCCAGCACGGCCGGACTACCCTGATTGGGGCCATCGAAACGTCTATTTCAGAAACACAGACGTGGCTCTGCTGCCCCTGAGATGTAACGATCCCAACTATGACACTCCGGAGGAGCTCTTCAAGGCGCTTCCTGGACCTGATGCCGCGACCACCATCCCGCACCACACCGCCCACCCACAACACCCCTTTGACTGGTCTACTCTCAACCCGGATTACGATCGCGTGGTGGAAATCGTCCAACGCAGCGGAAGTTATGAGGCAGATATCATCCGTAGCGGCTGGGACAATGGGCTGCTTCTGGGTGTAGTGGGAGGAACCGACAATCATATCGGGGCTCCCGGCTGGCCTGAGGGCATTACCGCCATATTGGCCCCAACGTTGACGCGCGACGCGCTATTCGATGCCCTCCTAAGTCGCCACACCTATGCCACCACCCACGGTGACATCATCCTTCACTTCTTCGGCGACGGAGAGATCCAGGGAAGCATCCTTTCCCGAAGAAGCTCAATCAAACTCAGTGGAGATATCGAGAGCAGGAGCGGAGATATTTCCTTAGTGGAACTGGTTGATAACGGAGCGGTGGCGACAAGGTGGTCGCCTGATCAGGCCGCTTCATTTCGGTTCGAGGCAACGCAGCAGGTCGGGGAAGAACCACACTACTTCTTCGTCAGGATTACCCTGGAGAATGATCATCAGGCATGGTCGAGCCCGATCTGGGTGAACTATCCTACCCCTGCCCCAACCCCAAGTCCCACGCCGACACCATAGAAATCTATCCGGCGGTATTAGCCATCCTCTTCCAGGCGGCCCGTCTTGGGCGCCGTGCGTAGCTCACTGGCCCTGCTATCTCACCGTGATCAGGTCCTCAATCTCGTTGAACAACCCCTCGCCGATCCCCCGCACGTCCATGATTTCCTCGACCGTCGCGAATGGGCCGTGGGCCTCACGATGGTCAATGATGCACTGAGACAATGTGGGACCAATGCCCGGCAACGTCTCCAGTTCGCCCGCGCTGGCGGTGTTGATGTTGATCAAGCCTCCTTCCGAGGTGCTATCAGACGGTACCGGTAGGTTCTCCTCCCCTACCTCAGGGACGTAGATCTGCTCTTCGTCGTGAACCCTCTGTGCCAGGTTGACGCGGTTCAAGTCCGCCTCCGCGGTGGGGCCGCCAGCAGCCTGCAACGCTTGCTCCACCCGGCTGTCCTCCGGCA
>JAUWYD010000197.1 GCA_030616025.1 Chloroflexota bacterium | reverse complement strand
ACGGCTCAGAATGACATCCTCAAGGAGTACATCGGGCGGGGAACCTGGATCTTTCCGGTGGAGCCCTCCATTCGCCAAATCGGAGACACAATCGAGTTCTGCGCGCAGAACGTGCCTTACTACTATCCTGTAAGCGTATGTGGCTATCACATCCGTGAGTCGGGAGCCAATCCTGTGCAGGAGATTGCCTATGCGTTTGCCATCGCCTCGGCGTATGTCGAGCACGTGTGTGAGCGGGGTGTGGACGTTGACGACTTCGTGGCTCGCCTCTCCTTCAATTTTGACATCTGGGGCAATCTATTCGAACAGGTAGCCAAGTTCCGCGCCGCGCGTCGTCTCTGGGCAAAGATAGTTCGGGCGGAGTTCGGAGCCACCAGTCCCAAGGCGATGCAGATGAAGATGATCGCTGGCGGTGGCGGCGGCGGGCTGACCATCGAGCAACCGGAGAACAATATGGTGCGTGGCGCCTACTACGCCCTCGTCTCGGCCCTCAGCGGCACCCAAACGATGGCCCTGTGCGCCTATGACGAGGCGTATACTATCCCCACGGAGAAGGCAGCCCTCATCGGCTTGCGCACCATGCAGATCCTGGTCGAGGAAATGGGACTGTGTGACACCGTGGATCCCCTCGCTGGTTCATACTACATTGAGCGCCTGACCACCGATCTGGAGGAGAAGATTGCAGAAGAGATGGAGAAGGTGGAGAAGATGGGGGGCATTGTCAAGGCCGTCAGCGAGGGCCAGATCCAGCGCGAGGTAGCACACCAGGCGTACCTCTACGAGCAGGGCATCCAGAGAGGCGATATCGTCAAGGTGGGTGTGAACAAATACCGCATCGAGGAAGAGGAGCGGGATATCGAGCTCCATGAGTATGAACCAGAACAAGCCGAGGAGCAGATGCGACGACTAAACGAGTTGAGGGCCGAGCGCGATGGTGCCAAGGTGAGTGAGACGTTGGAGAAGCTGCGTCGCGCGGCTCAAGGAACGGAGAACCTCATGCCGTACATCATGGAGGCTGTGCGGGCCTATGCTACGATCGGCGAGATGACGCAGGTGCTCAAGGACGTTTTCGGCGAGTTCAGGGAACCGGTCGGGCTGTAGGTCCGGTGGAGCGCATTGTGGAACAAGTTGTCGACGATTCACGTTTCGCCGCGTACGATCGGCGACGAAAGACTGTGAGGGGCTGATCGCAATCTTGGAGGAGATCCTCGTCACAAAGCATGGTGAGGTATTGCTCAGGCTACTCTCTGAGGCAGACGTACCTTGCAGTCCCGTCAACAACTTGGCGTTGCCTTCGCCGATGCCCAGGTGACGTCCCGAAACATGGTGGTGGACGTGGACCATCCAAAGGCCGGGCGCCTTCGCTGCTTTGGCAATCCGGTGAAGATTACTTCCCCACCCGCTCATCCTCCGACGCCAGCGTCCTTGCGCGAGCCGCATACCGACGAGGTGTTGACGGAGGATCTGGGGTATTCGCCGGAGCGGATGGCTACACTGCGTGAGCAGGGTGTGATCGTATGGGGAGCCAGCCTGTACTGTGCTCCGGATGATGATATGCTTTGTCATCCTCTTGTCTGCGGAGAGGGATGAAGATTCAGAGTGGAGGACAAGAGAGTATGCGTATTGGCATTGATGTCGGAGGGACGTTCACTGACATCGTACTGATTGACGATGTCAGCGGTCAGATTCATTACACCAAAGTGCTGACCACTCATGACGATTTGGCGGAAGGAGTCATCGGGGGCATTGATAAGATATTGGGCATGGTCGGCGCTGGCTTCGACCAGGTAGACTACATGGTGCACGGCACGACGATAGGCACCAACGCCCTCATCGAGCGCAAGGGGGCACGAACGGGCCTAATCACCACCCAAGGTATGAGGGACGTGCTGGAGATAGGTCGCATCGAGCGACCAGCCGCCGGCCTGTATGACATCTTCGTTGATACGCCACTCCCTCTCGTGCCCCGGTATCTGCGACTGGATGTCAAGGAGCGAGTCGGTGCGGATGGTCAGGTGGTGGTCCCTCTCGACGAGGAATCGGCTCGCGAGGCAGTGAGCTTCCTCAAGGACCAGGGTGTGGAGTCAATAGCAGTTACCTTGCTCTTCAGCTTCCGCAACCCCGTACACGAGAAGAGGCTGCAGGAAATCTGCCAGAGTATGTTTCCCGAGGCTGCTGTTTCCATCTCCTCTGAAATCGCCCCCGAGTTTCGTGAGTTCGAGCGCACTTCGACCACGGTCATCGACGCATATCTGGCCCCGGTCGTGGAGCGGTACATCGACAATCTGGAAGGACAACTACGTGACCGGTACGGCGATGTGGACCTACGGATCATGCAGGCCAGCGGCGGCTCCATGACTACGGAGATGGCCAAGTATCGAGCGGTCAACATAGTCAACTCAGGCCCGGCTGGCGGGGCACTGGCGGCTGCGTACGTGGGTCGGCTGACGGGCGACCGACAGGTCGTCAGCGTAGACATGGGCGGTACCAGCTTCGATGTTGGTGTGATAGATCGTGGTGAACCTCGAGTGGCACCCGAGAGTCAGTTCGAGGGCTTCCCGGTCAAGATTCCCATCTTGGATGTACAGGCGATCGGCGCTGGAGGCGGAAGCCTGGCCTGGATTGACGAGGGGGGAGCGCTCAATGTGGGCCCTGAGAGCGCCGGCTCGGAGCCAGGCCCAGCCTGCTACGGGCTGGGTGGGGAACGACCGACGGTCACTGATGCCAATCTGGTATTGGGCCGCCTCAATCCTGACTATTTCCTGGGTGGGGAGATGAAGCTGTATCCGGAGTTGGCTGAAAAGGCCATCAGGCAGCACGTGGCCGAGCCCCTGATGGTGTCCCTGGAAGAGGCTGCCGGTGGGATAATCCGCGTGGTCAACGCAAACATGGAGCGCGCCATTAGCGTGAACTCAACGGAGAAGGGCTTCGACGTCCGAGAGTTCGCCCTGCTGCCTTTCGGAGGCGCCGGGCCGCTGCATGCGGTCGAGCTCGCACAGGACTTGGACATGAAAAGGGTGGTGGTGCCTCCCTATGCCGGCACTTTCTCCGCGGTGGGTTTGCTGGTAGCTAACACACGTTATGACTATGCCTCCACTGTCGCCAAGAACGAGAAGGAACTGACGCCTGAAGAACTGCTGGCAGCGTTCAAGGAACTGGAGACGCAGGGCCGAGACCAGCTGAAGGAACAGAACGTTCCCGAAGATCAGATCGAGATTGTATGGTCAGTGGACTTGCGGTACGAAGGCCAATCGTATGAGCTCAGCACTCCAGTGATGCGGAAAGAGCTTCTCACGCAGGCTGACATCAAAGAGATCGTGGACCTCTTCCACGACTTGCACTACCGCATCTATGCCTACGGCTCCGTTGACGAGATGGTCGAGTTCATCAACCTGCGGGTGGCGGCCATCGGCAAGGTGCCCGAGGTATCGCTCGCCCATAGTGGCGCCGGAGGCGGCGATGCCGAGATAGCACGCAAGGGTAGTCGTCCGGTTCATTTTCCTACCGAGGGCTTCATCGACACGACCATCCATGACCGTGCTCTCCTGCGCCCTGGGCATGTTGTCAGTGGCCCTGCCTTGGTCGAAGAGATGGCTTCGACAACAGTGCTTACCCCAGGCGTCGAGGGAACGGTCGACGAATATGGCAACATCTTGGTCCCACTGTCATAGGGTGAGGTGTAGTCACATCTGAACTTAGGAGGGCTTACATGCCTTACAAAGCTGATTCCATCACTATGCAGGTCATCCGCTATGCCATGGAACAGGCGGCCG
>JAUWYD010000028.1 GCA_030616025.1 Chloroflexota bacterium | reverse complement strand
TTGCCATCAGGGGTCAAGACCACTGCTCAATGCCTGAAAGGTACCTTTCGGGCATTTTCTTTTCCTGACCACGTGGTACGCCGATCCGGCAGCGCAGGTGTGCCACCCAACTGACGTGCTGCCTCACTGCTATGACGGACTCCAAGTAACGAGGATCATCAAGTCGTGCTAAAGCTGGTATCTAGGTTCGCAGGGGACCCGAACGAGAAGGAACTGAACCGCCTGCACCCGCTGGTAGATGAGGTTGGAGAGCTGGATTCCAGCTTCAAGGACCTCACGGATCAACAGCTACGAGACAAGACCGCGGAGTTCATTGGCCGGCTACATGCCGGGGAATCTCTGGATGATCTTCTGCCCGAAGCCTTCGCCGTCGTAAGGGAAGCTTCCAAGCGCACCACGGCCATGCGCCACTTCGACGTACAGATATTGGGTGGCATCATCCTCCATCAAGGGAAGGTGGTGGAGATGAAGACCGGTGAAGGCAAAACCTTGGTGGCCACTCTGCCTCTCTATCTGAACGGCCTGACCGGGAAGGGCGGTCATCTAGTGACGGTCAACGACTACCTAGCACGCCGTGACGTGCAATGGATGGGTCCCATCTACCACCTCTTGGGGCTGAGCGTGGGCCTTCTGCAGCAGGGCGAGGGAAACGCCTTCGTCTACGACCCAGAGCACACGCGAGGCAAGTTCCCCCGCCTCCGACCCGTCGAGCGCAAGCTGGCATATGAAGCTCACATTACCTACGGCACAAACCACGAGTTCGGCTTCGACTACCTCCGCGACAATCTGGCCTTCACCCTCGACAGGCGCATGCAGAGAGAACTCCATTACGCCATCGTTGACGAGGTGGACAACATCCTCATTGACGAGGCTCGCACACCACTGATCATCTCTGGTCCGTCCGACGAGCCTCTGGAGGAATACGGGCGTTTTGCCCGCATCGCGCGCAAGCTGCGCCCTGAGATTGACTACGAGGTCGGCGAGAAGGAGAGAACTGTCATCCTCACCGAAGCGGGCCTCGCAAAGGTGGAGACAGAGACCGGCATAGACAACATCTACGATGAAGCCAACTATCAATACGTACACTACATGGAACAGGCCCTGAGAGCGCAGGTACTATTCCACAAGGATCGTGACTACATCAAGCAGGGCCGGCGTATAGTACTGGTGGACGAGTTTACGGGGCGGCTGATGCCTGACCGGCGGCTGAGTGAAGGACTGCATCAGGCCATCGAAGCCAAGGAGGGGGCAAGGATCAGGCCGCGGATGATGACTCAGGCCACTATTACCATTCAGAACTACTTCCGCATGTATGACAAGCTGGCAGGCATGACCGGCACGGCGGCCACGGAGGCTGAAGAGCTGGACAAGATCTATGGATTGGACGTGATGGTCCTCCCCACCAATGTCGAGTACGTGGCCCACAGCCCCGACTCACAGTTGGTCGAAGAGCCGCGCAAAGAAGATGGCGTCGAGGTAGTGGTGTATTACGAGGAGGACGATCCCGACGAGATCCTGTTCTACAAGCGAGTCGACTACCAAGACATGGTCTACAAGACTGAAAAGGCAAAGTGGGAAACCATAGTCAGTGAGATCGAGGAGCTCCATCGAACAGGACGACCGGTGCTGGTGGGCACTACGTCCGTGGAGAAGTCAGAGCGCCTGAGTGCCATGTTGAAAACGAAGCGGGTAGATCACGAAGTCCTCAACGCCAAGAATCACACCCGCGAAGCTGTCATCATCTCCCGAGCAGGTGAGCCGAAAGCGGTGACCATCGCCACCAATATGGCAGGGCGAGGTGTGGACATCAAGCTCGGCGGAGAACTGCCTGAAGAGACAATAAAGGCAGCGCACAGGTTGCTGCGTGGTCGAGGCTCAGATCCCTACCAGGCTGCCCCAGCTCAGCTCTACAGCGCCATCGCTGAAGTCGACCCCGACTATGTGCGTCGCCGGGAACAAGTGCTTGAATTGGGCGGCCTGCATGTCCTCGGCACCGAGCGGCACGAGGCACGGCGCATAGACAACCAGCTGCGAGGAAGGGCAGGTCGTCAGGGCGAACCAGGGTCTTCTCGTTTCTACCTCTCCCTTGAAGATGACCTCATGCGCCGTTTCGGCGGGCCGTCGGTGGCCAGCCTGATGGACAAACTTGGCGTTGAAGAGGACATCCCCATCGAACACGGCATGGTAAGCAAGACCATCTCGGGAGCTCAGACCAAGGTGGAAGGCTACAACTTCGACATACGTAAGCATCTTCTGGAGTACGACGATGTCCTCAACCGTCAGCGGGAGTTGACCTACGGGCGAAGGTATCAAACCCTCACAGGCACCGACCTGGAGTCCGAATTGTGGGAGATGCTCGAAAGTGAGCTGGATAGGCGACTGGAGGAGGGATTGAGCAGAGATGGCGGAGAAGGCGCTTTACTCTCCTATCTCAACGAAATACTGCCCCTTTCCCTTGCCCCGCCCGATGCCCCCTACTCTTACCAGTTTCCATTCCTTGGTAATCTGACCTGTTTCCCCCCGTTCACCATCGCCTTCCTGGCCAGTCGGTTGGTGAGCGTGCCGCGGGAACAGATAGCAGAGACTCTGCTGGAGATCGGCGAGCAAGCCAGCGAGGCGTACCGCCACGACCTACTGGAGAGTGCCGTGGGTGGCCGGTTTGAGAGTGCTCTGGACCAGTATCGAGATGGGCTAGGCAGCTACACTGAGTTCCTCGAGAACAAGATAGATGACTATGTTGCCCTGATGGAGGAGCAAGGCCGATCTATGGCCAGCCAGGACCTGCTTCAGTATGTGCAAGGCGTCTTTCCCATCCCTCTGAGGGTGAAAGCCAGCGAATTGAGAGGCCTATCGATATCCGAAGCCACGGATGAACTTCTGACTCGCCTGGAAAACGCTTACCACCAAGAACTGTGCGAGAAACTGATCAAGACGGTGCAGGCGCGAATCCCCGCCGCTTTGAAGCTGGAGCAGATCAAGACATCCGATATTGCCTCGGAACAAATGGAGGCGCTTCTGGCTGGTGCTCTGGCTGCCAGCAATGACGAGGCCGCGGGAAGTAGACTGGCGCGGATGGGCCAGGGAAAGGGTAGCCTGCTCGATCTACTGTTCACCGTGAACCCTTTGGCGAAGATAGACCTGCAGGCCCTCAAGAACGTGCTCACTGAAGCTGCAGCCGTCGGCTACGACCGTTGGGCGGAATCGCAGCTTGAGGAAATGAGGAAAGCCATTGCAGAGAGGGCCACCGACCTTCAGGATGCGTCTCAAGAAGGCCTGACCCGTGTCTTGCTACAGGTAGTCTATGCCGAGAGAGCTGGCTTCGACCAAGCACACAAGAGGCGTGTATCCTTCCTCCCTCGCCTGCCTCTGCATTTCCTGGTGCTCCCGCTCATCTCTGATATGGGGCGAGATGAACTGCGCGAGGTCATCTTCGAGCAGTTGGAGCGCGCTATCGGCGCCCGTGAAGAGACCTGGGGCCGCCAGGAGCTGACTCGTCTCGGAGAGCGCCGCCTCGCCGAGGTGGACGGCGATTTCCACGAAGGCCTGGCTGAGCACCTGGGAGAAGGCGTGATCCGAGGAGTCGAAGATAAGGCCATGGGAGACCTCGATGGGGAACTGTACGACCAACTTCGGGGTTACCTGGGAATGCGAGAGATGGAGGGCAGGAAACTGGCTGATCTCGAGTTCTATGACGAATTGGCCCAGCATCTTGAGGGAGAGACGCGGGCGAAACTGCGCGAGCCGAACACTGCCCTGAAGGAAGATATCGTGCTGCGGATGCAGGAATACCTCCTCACACAAGGCTACTTCGAAGATGCAGCGGTCAAGGAGACGCTGCTCTCAAAGCCCATGGTGGAGTTGGACGGGGCTCTGCGCGAAGGGATCTCCGCCCACGTCGGCCAGGATGAGTTAGGCACCCTTAAGGAGGTGCCCGTAGCTCAATGGGATCCCGAGGTTCGACACGGGATCATAGAGTACCTCCAGGCCAGGGGGCACTTTGTGAATGAAGAGAAGGTGCAGCGGTTCTTCGTCCACGAGACTCTGGGCGACCTGGGAGAGGAGATCGCTCAGGAGGCCTGTGCCTCCATCGTCAGACGCCGTTTGGAGAAGCTGGGCAACCGCACCATTGGAACGCTAAAGGGTGATCTTCAGGAAAGCGTCCTCAGCTACCTACAACAACGAGGGTTGCTTGTGGACCGGGCGACACGTCAGAGGTTCGGGGAGCAAACGCTGGCAGATCTTGACGAATCCACCTTCAACGGCTTGAGCAGCTACCTGGGGCGGCAGGAATTGGAAGCGGTGGGAAGTATCTCCGCCTTGCCGCAAGATGCTCGTCGCGACCTTCAGAGTCATCTGATGGAGAATGACTACTTCACCGACCAGAAGCTGCTCAACTCCTTTCACCAGGGGAAGCTATCTGACCTAGAAGAGCACGTCTACCAAGGACTGAAAGATCATCTCCTTGGGGATTTGGACCAGGAACTCAGTCACAAACTAATCGGGGAGCTCGACGCCCACGTCCAAGAAGCCATACTTCGTTATCTCAAGGGGACAGACTACTTCGTAGATGATGACAAGGCTCGCCGGTTCGGCAGCCTTACTCTGTCCAGCCTCGACATAGGCACGGTGCACGAGTTGGAACAGGAACTGGGGGAGCAGATAGTCGCCGGGTTCGAGCGGCGCAAGTTCATGAACCTCGATCAGGAAACCAGAGAGAGCATCCTGAGGTTTTTGGACCTGGAAGGACTGTTCAAGAAGAAGAAGAAGAGGGAGCAGTTCGTCAAGCGAAGCTTGGCCGAGATTGACATAGGAATACGTGATGGGATTGCCTACTATCTGGGCAGGAACCGTTTGGCGGAGTTCAGAGAGACGAGATTCTCCGACTTTCCTGATGACCTTCGTGACCACATCTGGAGACACTTGAGAGAGAATGGCTATTTCGTCGATAGGGAGAAAGAGGAATACCTGGAGATCGAAGAGTTCGGGAATCTCGATCCACAGTTGCGTCCGGATCTTCGTGGTGCTCTCAAGCAAGATCTCGAGGAACTCCTGGGGCAGCGCAAGGTCGTTGAGCTGCCTGCGGAAGCGCAGGCCAGCATCCAAGAGTACCTTGAGGAGCAGGAGTATTTTCTCGACCGAACTCGCCTAGCTCAGTTCGAGGCTCTCCAGGTCGAGGAAATGGAACCAGAAGTTCTCGCCACGGCCAGCCAGCACCTGGGTCAGCGAACCCTTGCCGAGATCAAGGGCCAGAAGCTCTCGGAGCTGGGAGACGGTCTACGGCAGGATGTGGAACGATACCTGGAAGGGACAGACTTCTTCTTGGATGAGGCGAAGAGAAAGAAGTTCATAGAACGCAGGGTGACGGACTTGGACGACGAGATCTTTGACGGCCTAGTGGACTCACTGGGGAGCGAGCTAGCACAGGAGAGTATGAGACGGCAGGTCGCAGAGTTTGACGAAAGCGACCGCGAATCACTGCGCGATTACTTGGACGGCGTCGGACACTTCTTGGATCAAGAGGCGCTCGCGCGATTCGAACAAGGTACGCTGGCCCAACTCAACCTAGACAAGAGGGACTACGAAGGCCTGGCCTCCTGGCTGGGGCAGAGATGGCTAGAGGACAACGTCGACCAGAGCTTCTCTGACCTTGAGGAGGGACTGCGAGGGGAGATACAGGGATATCTCCGTTCCTCCAACTACTTCTTGGATAGTGAGAAGCTTCAACGGTTCCAAGAGATAGGCTTCTCGGATTTGACCGAAGAGACCCAGACCGATCTGCTGCGAGAATTGTGGAAGAGACGAGAGGAGGCCCTTAGGGAGCAACGGCTTGCGGACCTGGATGAGGGAACACGTCATAGCGTGGAGCGCTTTCTCTCGCAAAAGGGTTTCGGCCTTGATCCGGAAGGGATGGCCGAATTCAAAGATAGCACGCTAAGGGATTTCGATGGCGAGTTGAGACAGGGCCTGGCAAGATATCTGGGACATCAACGCTTGAGCGAGATAGAAGATAGCAGGATAGCCGAGCTAGATGAGCCTGACCGAGCAGATCTTCAGCATTATCTGGGAAGACAGTTGATGCACCAGATTGAACAGAACCTAATGCTGGGTTTCGTCAGTCGGCTGTGGGTGGGCTACCTGACGGCCATTGAAGATCTAAGGCAAGGCATTGGCCTGCAAGCCTACGGACAGATGGATCCCCTCGTGGAGTACAAGCGTCGTGCCTTTGGGATGTTCGGGGAATTGAATGACAACATCCGTCGGATGGTGGTGACCAATGTCTTCCGCTATCCTCCTCAGCCGTTGAAGCTGGCTCAGGGCGGCGAAAAAGAGTAGGTCTGCTCCCAGCCGGACTGAGTGAAAAGTCTCGCTTGCAGCGCCAAGATATCGACATTTGATAGTCAACAAGTCAACACGAGACTTACCGCGTATTAGTGTCTTCACGGGGCCCTTCGGTACGGGCAAGACGGAGGTGGCGATAAACTACGCCCTCAGCTTGTCAGGTCTTGACAAGGCGGTGACCCTGACCGACATGGATGTGGTCACCCCTTATTTTCGTTCACGAGAGATGGCCGAGCAGCTGGGAAAGAGGGGGATAGAGGTGGTGGCCCCGTCAGACATCACCAAACACATTCACCTGCCGGCGATCAGCGCCCAGGTCTGGGGGAGCTTGCAGCGGGAAGACGGCCTAACGGTGATAGATGTGGGAGGCGATGCCCAGGGTGCCAGGGCCATAGGACAGTTCAAGGCGTTCATCGAGCGCTCTGGCTATGTCATGTTCCTGGTGGTGAACCCGTATCGTCCCTTCAACGCCACCGTCGAGCGGATAGCTAAGACCTTGGAGGACATAGAGACCAATTCCCGCCTGAAGGCAGGAGCCTTGGTGAGTAACCCCAACCTGATCGCCGAGACCACCTTGGAGATCGTTGATGAAGGACATCGCCTCGTTGAGCACGCTAGCGAGGAGTTGGGATTGCCACTGGCCTTTCTGTGCATGGAGGAGCGGCTCCTCAAGGAAGGCGTTGAGGGGCAGTACGCCTTGCCCATCCTGCCTTTGACGCGGCACTTTCGCCCTCCATGGGAAGAGTAGCATAGTGAGTTGCGGAGGTTAGACATAATGCCCACTATAGTGATAGATGAGGACCAGTGCAAGGGATGCCAGATGTGCACCGATGTCTGCCCGAAAGACCTGGTCAAGATGGCCGATGACTTCAACGCCAAGGGGTACTATCCCTCCAAGTTGGTGGACTCCAAGGGGGAGTGCACTGGTTGTACCCTTTGTGCATTGATGTGTCCGGACGTGGCCATCACGGTCTATCGTTAGACGACAACGGCACACGTGTCAGGGTTTCCCGCAGGTCGATAGGCCGATGTAGACATAGGAGAGGTGATTATGGCAAGAGTGCTAATGAAAGGGAACGAAGCCATTGCCGAGGCTGCGATTCGCGCGGGTTGCGATGCCTATTTCGGCTACCCCATCACGCCTCAGACGGAATTGCTGGAGTACATGTCCAAGAGGATGCCGGAGCTGGGCCGCGTCTTCCTTCAGGGGGAGAGCGAAGTAGCCTGCATCAACATGGTGCTGGGAGCGGCGGCCGCCGGCAGGAGGGTGATGACCTCCTCATCCAGCCCCGGCGTGAGCCTTAAACAGGAAGGCATCTCCTACCTGGCTGGGACCGAACTGCCCGCAGTCATCGTCAACATCATGCGGGGCGGCCCCGGCCTGGGCAACGTGCAGCCCAGCCAGTCCGACTATTTCCAGGCCACCAAGGGCGGCGGCCATGGCGACTACTTTCCCATCGTTCTGGCGCCATCAACTGTCCAGGAAGCAATAGACTTCACAATCCTGGCCTTCGAGCTGGCCGACAAGTACAGGAACCCGACGATGATTCTGGGAGATGGTAGCATCGGTCAGATCATGGAACCTGTCGAATTGCCCGAAGTGGAGCCGAAGCCCCCTCCCAAACCCTGGGCCTTGACCGGGTGCCAGGGTCGGGAGAAGAATATCGTACGGTCCATGTATCTTCTGGCCGGGCCGTTGGAGGCACGGAACATCATTCTGCAGAAGAAGTATCGTGAGATCGAAGCGAATGAGCAGCGCCACACTGAATACATGTTGGAGGGGGCTGGGGTAGTCATCGTGGCCTATGGCACAGCGGGCCGCGTGGCCCAGACAGGCATCAAGAAAGCGAGGGATGAGGGTATCCTCGCTGGGCTCTTCCGCCCCATCTCGCTTTACCCCTACCCCAAGGACGCTCTGTCCTCCTTGACCGACCAGGCCAAGGTGTTCTTGGTACTGGAGATGAGCGCCGGTCAGATGCTTGAGGACGTGGAACTCGTGGTCAAGGGTCGAGTGCCCGTCGACTTCCAGGGCTGGCTCGGAGGGAGAGTGCCGTCACCTACCGAGGTGCTGGAGAAGATCAGAGAGATGGCCGACAAGTACACAAGCTGAACGGCTGGGCGCGGAAGCGCCCTTCCTACCAGGTGCGAAAGGGGAATCGTATGCCTGAAGGTAAGATAGTCTTCAAACAACCAGAGGCCCTTGAGGACGTACCCACTCATTACTGCCCGGGTTGCACGCATGGCATCATCCACCGTCTGATAGCGGAGGTCATTGATGAATTGGATCTCCGGGAGAAGACCATCGGCATCGCGCCCGTGGGGTGTTCAGTCCTGGCCTATCACTATTTCAACTTCGACATGGCGGAGGCAGCCCACGGACGAGCGCCAGCCGTGGCCACAGGGATCAAGCGAGTGAGGCCGGAGAACGTGGTCTTTGCCTACCAGGGCGACGGCGACCTGGCGGCCATTGGCACCGCCGAGATAATCCATGCCGCCAATCGGGCTGAGAACATCACTGTCGTCTTTGTCAACAACGCCGTCTTCGGCATGACAGGTGGTCAGATGGCTCCCACTACCCTGCCGGGCCAGGTCACCACCTCGACGCCAACCGGACGCGACGTGAAGCTGGCAGGTTACCCTATGAAGGTAGCCGAACTCATCGCCCAAACCACCGGAGCCGCCTACGTGGTGCGCCGAACGGTCACTCGGCCCAAATACATCCGCAGTTGCAGGAAAGCCATCAAGACAGCCTTTGAGACCCAGCTGGCTGGTCTAGGCTTTTCCATCGTGGAAGTACTATCCACCTGCCCCACCAACTGGGGGATGAGTCCTCTGGAGGCGCTGAAGTGGCTGGAGGACAACATGATTCCCTACTATCCCCTGGGTGACTACAAGGTGATAGATGAGGTCGAGGCTCTTGCGTAGAGGAGAAGAATGGCGGGTGCATCCCAGGATCGTCAGGGGTTCAGGATAATGGTTGGCGACGCAGGTAGTGCAAGCGTTCAGGCCGCCCAGTCTAGCATCCTGAGTAGCGCGGAACAACGTGGAGCGCGTATCGAAGGGTGCGGGCTTGTAACGACT
>JAUWYD010000388.1 GCA_030616025.1 Chloroflexota bacterium | reverse complement strand
GTGGTTACGTCGGGTGGGCGATTAGCACGGCGCTGTACACCACCCTGGGAGACATAGGCTCCATTCTAGTCTTTCTCCTAGCCTCGTTCGCCGGTGCGATCCTGGTCACGGGCCTCTCCCCGTCGGACATGCGGGACAAGGCGCTGGCCCTGGGTAGACGCGTGGCATCGCTCTATCAGGAATACGTCATCCCCCGCTTGGAGAGCCTGACACACGAGGCTGCGCTCCGAGAAGAGCCTGCCGAGCCCACCATTGCTCCCGGACGCGTGGCCGAGCCCAGGGAAAGGAGGGTCGCGGTTCCGGCCCAGACCACGAAGGAAGTGAAAACCTCGCTGAAGCGAACAAAGTTGAAGGAGGAATATTTGCCTTCCCTCGACTTGCTGGAGGAGACGTCGCTCGAAGCCCTGAGCGAAGCGGAAGTGCGCCGCAAGTTGAAGATTATCGAGGATACCCTGAGCAGCTTCGGCGTCCCGGCCAAGGTGGTGGAGGTCAATCAAGGCCCCACAGTGACCCAGTTCGGCGTTGAGCCAGGATACGTCGAGCGCAAAGGCCCTGATGGCCAGATGACCTCCAGGAAGGTGCGTGTCAGCAAGATAAGCTCCCTGTCCAAGGACCTCGCTCTGGCTCTGGCTGCCGCACCCATCCGCATCGAGGCGCCGGTGCCGGGTCGGTCCGTGGTGGGCATTGAGGTTCCCAACGACAAGATCTCGCTGGTAGCGCTTCGCACGGTCATGGAGTCGGGGGAGTTTCAACAAATGGACTCTCCATTGAAGATAGCTCTGGGCCAAGACGTATCGGGACGACCAGTGGCTGCGAGCCTGGAAACGATGCCCCATCTGCTGATCGCCGGGGCCACGGGATCCGGAAAGAGCGTCTGCATCAACTCTACCGTGACCTGCCTTCTGTTCAACAACTCCCCAGAACGATTGAAGGTCCTGATGATAGATCCCAAGACCGTGGAGTTGATCCATTTCAACGGCCTTCCCCACCTGGTAGCTCCGGTGGTCACAGACATGAAGAAAGTGCTCCATTCCCTGCGCTGGGTTATGGCAGAGATGGACAAGCGCTACGGGATACTGTCCCAGGCTGCGGCACGTAATATCGAGCACTACAACTACGAGAGACTGCCCCCAGGCGAGGAGCCCCTGCCCTATATTGTGGTGGCCATAGATGAGTTGGCCGATCTGATGATGATGGCTCCCGACGAGGTGGAGCGAATCATCTGCCGGCTGGCCCAGATGTCGCGCGCCACAGGCATACACCTGGTCATCGCCACCCAACGCCCTTCCGTGGATGTGGTCACGGGGCTGATCAAAGCCAATTTTCCAGCCCGAATCTCCTTTGCCGTGACTTCCCAAGTCGATTCCCGGGTGGTTCTAGACACAGGAGGTGCCGAGACGCTGCTGGGTCAAGGTGACATGCTATACATGGCCCCTGATTCGTCCAAGCTCGTGCGGCTCCAGGGCTGCTTCGCCTCAGACCAAGAAATCGACAGAGTAGTCCGATTCTGGAAGGACACCGTTCCCAGGCTGGCACAGAGTACCCCGCCATGGGGAGACATCGAGCCACCGGTGGTCGCCCGGGAGGAGCGCGATGAGCTATTGGAGGAAGCTATCGCTCTCCTACGAGAACAGG
>JAUWYD010000131.1 GCA_030616025.1 Chloroflexota bacterium | reverse complement strand
CTCTTCTAACCTCGACTAGCTACCGGCACGTGCCCTCGCTGCGCCCGACCGCCTCCGGCGCCGATCGCAGCCCGGGCCCAGCGCCGGAGCTCCCTGGCCCTCACCCGATATCGATCCTGGAGGCCCGCCGTTGGCTGGCCTTCCGCCCACTGCGTCAGGCCATCCCCGGCGAGCCAGACCTACTCCGCTCAAACTGGGACGTCGCGCCATAAGGGGTCAACTGAACAGTTTGGTTATCTCTGCCCAGAATAACCTGTCAAGAAGTTTAAGGTATGCGTGTTCTCCAATCATTTGCGTGCATCCTCACTTCCTGGTATCCTTGAATTCAGGATCCTACCTAGCCTCCAGGAGGCAAACACACATGGCAAAACTCAGCGCCCCACTACTCAGCTTCGCAGCCAGCGGAAAGATCGCTAACGCCCTGGTCTACTTCGGCTGGAAGGGCCTCAACGTTGTTCGCCAGTACGTCGTGCCCGCTAACCCTAGAACCACCGGCCAGGTAACACAGAGAAGCTACTTGACCGAGGCCGTCGCTGCCGTCCACGCTGCCCAGGTCTTGGCTGCCCACGCTATGGAGCAGATAGACATATCCTCCTACGCGCTCCTGGGAAGCACCTGGCCTACCCCACGTACCTGGTTCAATGAGGTCGTCAAACGATGGATAGATCAGAGGGTCGCTGGCCTCCGGAGCTCCATATTCCACGATTGCGACATAACCGGTGGGAACACTATCATCACCATCAACCTCTACTTCACCGATGGTGGCGCAAATCACATCACGGCCGGAGACTTCTGGTACGGCACGTCCAAGACCGCTCTAATCAACTCGGTGGCAGCCAGCATGTACTCCGCTCCTTACCTGGCCATCGGAGATCTCACCGGCTTGGCCAACGGCACCAAGTACTATGTCCAGTTCCGGCCTACCGCACATGCTGACTTTGTGGGCGTCCGCAGCGGCATCTATTACGCCACGCCGGCAGCATAGCCACCAGGTAGCCACCAAAACCATCAGGGGGCCAGCTCCGGCCGTTTCCACCCCTTCTGGCCCCCATTGAGGGGTATCGTATGGGTCCACTCCATCTTGAGGCTCTGACGAGAGCTCTGGCCTTCATCGCCCTTATCTTCGCCTTCTCCACCATCTACCTGGGACTGGTGGTCTACCGAGCGCTTCTCGAGCTTACCAAATCTGCCGACGCCATCCTCACCTACCTCAAAACCCGAAACGGCCAGTGATCGGCGCCCGGCACTTACCAGGTAGCGGGCGGGCCGTTCCCTGGCCTTCTCCCGGAGGGCCCTGTGGCTAAGCTAGGGGCCATGCCCGCCCAGCACATCATCGATGGCTTTAAGGGCGTGATCGATTTCTACTACTGGCGAGGGATCCCGTGCGCCAGGAAGTGGCCCCTGTGGAAACCTAGGACCCCCACACCCCCCGAGAAGTGGAACCAGGACGCTTTCGCTTACTGCAATCGATTGTGGGGATCCCTCTCTCTCACGGTCAAAACCGCCTTCTACAAGATGGCTGAAGGCACCACTTTGACCGCAAAAGACTGGTTCGTACGCGTCTACATGAAAGGAGCGATAGACTTTATGCCACCCGAATTCTTTGCCACCGAAGCCACCCAGCTTCTGGCCCTGGCCCAGCTAGAGCTGATCGCGGAGCTCCGCCAGGCCCTCCAAACCGTTGCCGGCGACCGGCTCCTGGTGCGAGGCATGGATCAGCTATTCACCTTCAAAGAAGCTTATGGCATCTGGAGCCTGGGCACGATCTCAGGGGCCGGGGGGTATTTCGATAGCGCCATCCCTCCTGCCGGCACCGCCTGGATCGTTACCCAGATGGCCATGACTGATAAGACCAACGCCGTAACCGCCAACCGCGTTCTGATCCGTCTCACTAATAGGCAAACCCGGATCGCCTACCTCGATGATGGCTGGGGGGCCGGCGTCTGGAACCACCACCCCGGCCTCTGGTATCTCGGGACCGGGGACAAGTTCCGCATCTACTTTGAGGGATCCCAGGGCGGAGACCAAATCGAGATCCAACTTTCCGGCTACCTGCTTACCCTGGAGACTTAACCACCCACAAATATGACCACCAACGGAGGAACCACATGGGAGAATACAGCGTAGTTCTGGACGGACCGCCCAAAATCAGCTCGGAGCGTCATACCTTCTACTTTCGCATGGCTACCCCCTACCTCATCGATGAGCACCCGGAGCTTGCTACTATCGGCTCCCTGGAATTCATCAAGCCACCCGGGCAGACCTGGGCCCAGTGCGCCGATCGCTTCAGGGTGGCCGTCATGGACTGGCTCGCTGACTACGAGGAAGGCCAGCAGCTCCACAACACCGTCAGTGCCTGGCTCGCTGAACAGGAATGGCATACCTAGATGTTCCCCGCCCGGGTAGCTATCACCGACATTCGCACCTGCTTCTGGTGGACTACCCTCAAGCTGGCCGTTAGCACCGACGTCAACTGCATCCTGGTGCTCCGCTGGATGCCCTGGCACGAATACAGGCGCGTGGTTTGGGAGAGACGCCGGGGCATACCCCATAAAGCCAGGGAGTGGGACTGGTCCCCTTTCTGGCGCTCCATCGCCAGTGACCAGGGCTTCATCCCCCGAACCTACCACACCTACGCCTGGAACGGCTGGCGCCAGTACGATATCAAGGCTTACACCTTTCACCCCTTCGACCTCCACGGCACCTGGAAGGGCCATGGCCCTATCTTCGACTACATTGCCCCCAAGCGCTCCTCCTGGGATCGTGTCTTCTACGAGAGCTTCAGTTCATGGTGAGCACCCTGAATAAGCACCGCTCTATGTCCGACTGGACCTATGGCGCCTGGTGCAGCCTCTCAATAGCGCATTTCATTTCCCCACCTACCGCCCTTGCCAACATCCTGGGCACTCAGTGCTGGGCAGCCCTGGACATCGCTCTGGCCGAGGATATCCCTTACGGCCGGGTGCAGTTCAGCATCTGGATGGAGGACGGACAGGCAACCGAGATCGCCTTCCGCGTCCAGGAGCCACCCCCCTGGCCTACCTCTACCGACTACTACATGCTTCAGATAGAGCACATGTTCGCCATCCGCCTCTACCGAATGCAGGGCCCTGTCCATACCCTCCTCGGTACCTGGATCGTGCCCTGGAACTACCACGACTGGCAAACCTTCCGCATAGACTGGATACGCGGGTGTAGTCCCGACGCCAACCCCTCATTCACCATAGAGCTCCGCTGGCGCCAGCCCTCCGGCTACTGGCTTTACTTCGGCGGAGTCAACGACCACCTGAACATGTGGGCCGACAGCGACGTCAACAAGTTCGCCTTGAGCATGTATTCCATCGGCCCGCCCCCCTTCCTCCGGCACTGGCTAGACGATGTCATCCTTGACCGCCTCATCTTCGAACCTTTCCCCGACTGAGAAACCCTAACACATAGCACACACGTTTTGTGGTATACTGTAGACGCGGGCGGGAGATACGGAGCTCTGTCCCGCCCTGACAACTCCCGGCGCCCGCCCGCCCCTTTGGGGGGAAAGCCCCCCAGGGAAACCCGGATCCTATACCAGGGCGCAAGGAGACACCCCCAATGGGAAAGAGCGAAAAAGGGCAACCTTCCCCTGCCGACCAGCCCGAACTCACCTACCACGTCCTCTCTTATGACCTCCACCACTTCCTACCCTTGCATTGCTACCCTACCAAAGTCCTCAGTGAAGTCTCCCAACACGTGGACCACGCCCTCCGCAAAGGAGCCCTGGTCATCATCATCCGCGTCACTACCCCACTACCACTTGACCAGCATAGCCAGGAGGCCCTCTTTACTTGATAAACGCGACCACTTCTTACCAAAAAAACCTTAGAACCGCTCTAGAGAGCTCTGCGGGCAGATTCCGCTAGTCACCAAATGTTAAACAAAAATGAGAAGCACCCACGCTGGAACGCCTACCGACGTCGTAAGCGCTGCTACCACCGCGTCATCTCAGGCATTGAGAAAGGTGGTGAGCTCCGCTTCATAACCCTCACCTCCAGCCCTCAAAGCCCCACTGATATTCGCAAGAGCCTCCGCCGCCTACTCAGGATCCTCAGATCTCAGGGCTTCCTCACCGACTACCTCCGGGTCATAGAGCTCACCACCGCCGGCCGTGAGCACGTGCACATGATCTACCGAGGCAGCTACATCCCCCATGAGCTTCTCTCCACCCTGTGGGAGCGCATTCACAACGCTCCGATCGTGGACGTCCGGCGCATCAAGCCTCACCCACGTGGCAAGCACAAAGCGGCCAGCTACATGGCAAAGGAAATGTCCAAACAGGGATACCGGCGCTACTCCTGGTCCTGGTTCTGGGTGTATAAAGGGTTCGTCAAGGTCTGGAAACTAGCTAACTCTCTTCTCCGCACATACAACAAGGTGCTTTTTGACCCTGTTCCCTTTGGCCGCTTCTTGAGGCTCTGGCAGGCCCATCTACATACCGGCCTCAGTCCACCAGCTTTCTTGAACCTCCTTCACTACCAGCTTTCCCAACTGAATGGCGGCCGTCTATATCCTGGAGCACCTCTGGAACTCCATCCGCAACCTGTCCGGGTATGAGCGCGATAAGTGAGGCGTGTTCCGGCTCGCGCTGCTTTTGATTTGAGGGGCTTGGGGCGCATAGGCTTCGTAGCTCGTTTGAGAGGACGCGCCGAACCTTATCGCCGTGCGGGGCTGCGCTTTAGGACTGCGCACCCCTTACGGCTTTTGCTTGGGGCGTGCGGGCAGGGAGCCAGACTTCGCTCCGCTCACCCTGCCCCCTCTGCCCGCTTCCTCAGCGCCCCAAGCCCC
>JAUWYD010000223.1 GCA_030616025.1 Chloroflexota bacterium | reverse complement strand
CAACTCCACAAGCTCTTTGCCCAGTGCGTATCTGGCCGCGTTATGGCCGGCCAAAGTGCCGGTGGCGATGGCCTCCGTAATCCCGACGAGCATCCCCGCCTTCTCACCGCCGCAGAAAAGGTTGTCAACCCCATCTACCTTCAGATGATCGTCACGGGGTGACATCGCGAGGAAGCGGATGGAGTTCCCGATCCCTCCCGCGTAGGGATCTTCGAAGCGGGCGTTCTCGAAGCCCGGAATGCTGCGCAACTCTATCAAGGGATAGAAGGGGCTCATCAGCTTCGCATGGCCGGTGTCCAATAGCACCGCATTTTCTGCGAAGTCCGCGAGCGCGTACTGTTGGCAACTTTTGATCTTCAGCAACTCCTGCTTCTTCTTCGCGACCTCCTTGGGCAGGGGGATAACCGCTACCCCTGTGTGTTCAAGTTCCCGCACGATACTCTCATCCAGGGAGTCCTTGTTCAACTTGCACGAACCGCTCATCGATCCGAAAGAGCCATCGACGCGCTTGGCCTTTATCTCCTGAACACCAGCGCGGCCCGCGATGCTCACCCGACCGCCGAAGGTGGGGCAACGGGTGATGCACATGGCGCAGCCGTTGCCGTACTTGCGGCAGTTGCCCTGCGGGCCCATAGTGCCAGTCGTGTCCAGGTAGACGTCCCCTTCGAACCGCTGTCCATTCTCCAGTTCCACAAATTGGATCTTTCCGTCGGAGGCTTCTACCTTCGTGGCCCGGCTCACAGTCCATATCTCCACCTGCTTCTCTTGGAGATGGCGGCGGACGACGGGTTCCATGACTGACACATCGTAGAGGCTGGCGTGCTTGTGACCAGGGAACTCCATATTGGCGTGCCGCGCACAGTCATCGGTGAGCTTGAGGAGGTCGCCGCCTCCCATGGCGATCATCTCCTCGGTCGCCGTGAACCGACCGTTGTTGCGCATGATGCCGCCCACTTGGCCTGCGCCCAACAGCGAGTCCGCTCTCTCCAGCAGGACGACATCTGCCCCGGCCTGCCTGGCCGACAGTGCGGCCGCGCACCCGGCCCAACCTCCACCCACTACTATGACTCTTGGCATTATCCACCTCTCTCCAACTATCGATGGGGCTTTCCCTAGGCCGATCTATGCGGACGTCCCGCAGGAGTGTTGTTGGCCTGAGACGGTACGCCGCTTCAGGTCGGCCCTGATTCTGCTCGGTCTGACAGGCAGAGTATACACCCTTACGCCTACCGCGTCAAAAATCGCATTCAGAATGGCAGGCGTGAGTGGCACGGTGGCTACTTCCGATATGCCTTTGGCTCCAAACGGCCCAGTGGGATCAGGCTTTTCCACAATCAAGGTTCGAACGGGCGGCGCATCGGCAATTGTCGGCACGTTGAGATCACGATAGGTTCGCGCTTTCGGGATGCCTTGGTCCAAGGGATACTCCTCGGAGAGGGCGTAGCCCTGAGCCATGAGACAGCTGCCTTCGATCTGGCCTTCGATCTTCTGCGGGTTAATGGCCCGTCCTACGTCGTGAGCAGCCAGCACTTCGAGTACCTTCACTTTGCCAGTGCTGGGGTCTACTTCAACCGCTGCCACTTGGGTGGTGTATGCGTAACTTGGGTAGTTGCGGTATTCTTCGGGCGGCACGCTCCTGCGACCTTCCACATCGGCGAGGGCGAAGGTCCTGGGTGCAATGTAGACGTGGCTGGCCTCTACCTTTTCGCCTCGTTGGACTAGCTGTTCGTGCAGCTCGGCGAGACTTATGTGGGTCTCAGACCTCAAGTGCACAATCCCCTCGGAACGTAGCTCCAATTCCTCCGGCAGCACCTCCAGAATGCTTGCCGCCCCATCCATGAGCTGGGCCTTGAACTTCTTGGCAGCCTCGAGGACCGCATTGCCGCTGATCAGGGTCTGCCTTTCTGCCACGGCTCCACCGTGTCTGGGGGTCAACGCAGTGTCTCCAGTAATGAGTTCCAAGGCGCCATCAGCTAGAGGTAGGACCTCGCTGGCGATTTGAACCAGTGTAGTACGGATCCCCTGTCCCATATCCACTGCTGATGCCCTGAGCTGCACCTTTCCGCCCGGCAGCAGGTTGAAGATGGCTCCAGCGTCATCGACTTTGCCCTTCCCCGCGCCCACGTTCTTGAAGCCGCTAGCCACGCCGATGCCCAACTTCATGCCAGGGCTCAGCCTTTCTGTGATCTTGGGCAGTTCCTCTTCCAAGGCCCTTCGGGCAGCCACAATTGTCTCCTCAATGGCGACGCTGTGTCTGAGGATCTCACCGGCTGCCGTCTTACTTCCGCGCTTGAGGGCATTCTTGTACCGCAGTTCAAAGGGACTGACATTCAGCTTTCTTGCAGCCTCGTCAAGGAGGGATTCGATGGCTACCGCAGCCTGGTTGATACCAAAGCCCCTAAAAGCGCTGGCGTTCACATTGTTCGTATGCATGGCCCAGCCTTCCAGGCGCAGATTCGGGACTTCGTAGGGCCCACAAGCAAAGATGCAAGCCTGGTCAATCACTCTGGGCCCAAGGTTGGTGTAGGCGCCGGTATCAGAAAGCAGTCTGGCATCCACCGCCAAGAGCTTTCCGTTCCCGTCCAAACCCACTCTGTAGTCCATGGCGTAGGGATGACGCTTGGTGCTGCGTTTCAGGGATTCTTCTCTGGTCAGGGTGAGTTTCACCGGTCGTCCGGTGCAGTAGGCTGCCAAGGCCAGCAACGGTTCCACGGTGCCGTCAATCTTGCTGCCAAAAGAACCTCCAAGAGGGGTGACCTGGATGCGGATTCTGTCCTCTGGAAGCGTCAGGACCTTGGCTAGCTGCGCCCTCAGTTCGAAAGGGAATTGTGTGGGCACCTTGAGGTGGAGGGTGTCTCCCTCCCAGTAGGCCACCCCGGCCTCTGGTTCCAGATAGCCATGTTCCACAAAGGGCGTCTCAAAATGGCCTTCCACGACGAGATCAGCATTTGTGAGAGCCTGATCAACGTCACCCACTGTGTGAAGAAGGTGTTTGCACACGTTGCCAACCGGGTGCAGCTGGGGTGCGTCCTCCTCTAGGCTTTCTGCGGGCGAGAAGACACCCGGCAGCGGCTCATACTCCACCTCAATCAAGTCGCAAGCTTTCTCGGCGACTGCTTGGCTCTGGGCCACTACCATGGCCACCGCATCGCCTACGTAGCGCACTCTATCGTCACACAGCACGGGTTGATCCTGCTTCAGTGGGCCGAAGCCGTTGTGACCGGGAACGTCGGCCCCCGTGAGGACTCGGAAAACCCCGGGCAGCTTCTCCGCGACGGTGGTATCAAGACCCTTGATCAGAGCATGGGGATGAGCACTCCACAGGACCTTGGCGTAGAGCATCTCAGGCAGGCAGAGATCGTCGGCGAATGATAGCCTTCCTTGCACCTTAGCGACGCCGTCAAAGTCTATGACCGACTCTCCGTAGCCGCCACTGGTCGCAACGTC
>JAUWYD010000231.1 GCA_030616025.1 Chloroflexota bacterium | reverse complement strand
TGATACTGGTGATCTGTCTGCAAACTGGCATGATGCCCGCATCCCAGATCATCTTGGCACATCTTGCCAGTTGCTCTTCACCCTGGTAACAGAGAGTGGCCCAGGTGAGCTTCATATCCTTGGCCCTCCTGATGTCCAGTGAGATAGCTTCACTCGCTGTGTTGAGACCGAGGTGAATGCCCATCCCATTGTCCCCAGGAGGTCTGCGAAAAGCCTCGTATGCGACCGGCGTTCGCGGAAGTGGAGATAGAGGGCCTGGAGGTTCAGGCCGCGCCGCCGGTGAATGCTTCCCACTCGGATCCACCAATCGAAAACTGACGAGTACCGGATGGTGTTGGGTCTGGGTCAACTCCAAGTTGTCGCCATAAAGCCCGAACCCGGTCAGCTTTTCGCTGTTGCCCACCACTTCCGCGGAGTAGGCACCCCAGCCAGCGAACATGGGCATGGACGCCGCCTGGTGTCGAGCACCGAGAGGTGCATGGGGGTCATCCTTGGGAGCGACCACATGTTCGCCGTCAGGCCAGGAGAAGCGGGCATCTTCCACATCCGCGATCACAAAGGCACTCATGCTCTGGGTAGCAGGTTGCACTTCCACACGGGCAACCTTCCAGAATGGTTCAGTCGCACGTTGGGAACCGCTAATGCGCAGCGTATCTATCATGTCCTGCGAGAGTCCGACAAACTCCACACCGCCAATTGGACTCGGTGGCGGGGTTGGTTCGACGGCGGCCAGCTTGTTGCCGTTGGGAGAGCGGGGGTGCTTGAGAAGCCCCTTCATCGCAGCGACTGCCAGGCTCTCCTCTCCGTCTGCGCCGTACCAGGCCTGCACCCTACGAGGATCGCCTTCCTCGGCAGCCAGCAACCAGAAGTTGTGATTGATGACATAGTCGGGAACGGAGCCATCCATCACCATTGTAGCGATCGCGACGGCGCGATCAGAGTGGCCGCCTTGGTTGGCCCAAACACCGTCGGTCGAGGAATTGGGATCTCCGACGACCGTGCCACCCATGCATATCAGACCCAAAGAATGCCCCACCGCAGGGCGAATGATTTCATCGTACCACTCAAAGAGGTTGTACCCGACGTGATCCTGGCTCCCCTCGGGGCTGAAGTACGGTCGAGCCATTGACCACTGTTTCTGCCCTCCCTGACCCCAGCTGAGGCGCTTGTCAAAGGCATGATTATGCATGCCGACGACCATGTTCTCGGTGAGGGCGCCCTTGACACTGGCGGTCAGGAGTTCCAGAGCGGTTTGGAGGAAGCTCAGGTCCCAGTAGTCGTCCTGGGGTCGCAGAGCGGGAAAGACGGGATGTAAACCGGCGACCTGCATTTCCTTGAGACACGGCACCAATAGATCGACGAACCTTTCTACTAAGGAGAGGCAATACCAATCCTGAAGAGGCCATCTTGAGGCGCAATTGGCATCGCAGAGTACCTCCACGTAGTGGACATCCCAGCTTGCGTAGACCCTCAGGAGTTCGCCCAGCGCAGACTTATTCAAGGGTTGAATCGCTGGCGTTACTACTCGTACGATAGGTTCGATTTCGCTGGCTATTAGTTTCTTGACGAAGAACTCAGGTATCGGGGTTTCCAGCCCAGAGAAGACCACAAGCCAACTAGTGCCCATGCTCTTGAGTTCAGGCAACCACCGTTTGATGTCAAGAGGACTGTAGTGCTCCGTGTCGGGGTAGTAGTGGAACCCAAACCCGGTATCGTTCTTCGGCCGCCAGTATCGCTCTAAAGTCATCTTGGCCTGTTTCCTTTGTCCACGAGTGTCCCGCCCCTGGAGATGACTACTTTGAGCACATCACCATCAGCGTTGACCGTTACTTTGACAACGTGACGCATTTGATCCCTTCCCTTGGAAATCACCTTCTGCTGAGAGGCGACAATCAACTCGGGAAGGTGGCCTTCCATTTGCTGCTTCGAACTGCACGAATTCGTGGCACATTCGCAGTGTGAAGAGGCCACCCTACAGAGGATGAGCGGATGAGCCTCAAGGCCATTCATAGACAGGAAGGGCAGGCTGTGCTGCACTTTCTCTTTCAAGTCTCGCGGAAGCGGTAGTGATCCGCTTTCCATCATCGAGGAACAGCAGGCCAGTGGAGGACACGCAACCTGGAGTTCGGCATCCATCTCCGCCGACGTCGAGGCACTTGTCAGGGACAACGAAGGGTCACCGTACAAGACAAAGCTCAGTAGCGTCTTTTGGTCCTCCCCGTCCAGATAGCCTTGGTCCTCTGTCGCTGCGCGGATCAACGCTGACCTCGCCCTTCGCAAGGCACGTCCGATCGGGAGCCCTCCCACCACGCCTTCCCAGAGATGCCTGCCAAGCAAGTCAGCACCCGACAGAGGCGGCGCCAACGAGCCGTACGACATCGCGGTGGAGCCGATGAACCCCAAGGCCCCTTTGGCGAGGAAGTTCATAGCTATCGAGCCGTCACGGTGCTGATTCTGCAGATCCCCTCCGTAGCACGCCTCCGAATACACCAGTGCCGCCTGCGCACTAGTCCAAGAGATCGAGAGAGGAGTAAGTGCAATGGGCAACAGGGGCGCACCATGCTCTGACTCTCCATGACCGTACCAATACGGGCTTCCGCGGAATCCGTGAAGATTGAAATAGCTGAGCGCTGGGATGTTGTCGTATGTGCTCAAGAAGTCATAATCAGTCACTGGGGGAGACACATGCAACTTGCTGGCGTCCCCTATCACTTCGAACACGGAGCGAGACGCCTCAGCCCAAATCTCGGCCGAGTAGCCAACGCTGGTCTGTGACGCTTGCCCAGAAGCTAGCAATCTCCGGATCGGATTCAGCCACCCTGAAGACGTGATGCCCTTGCCACCCTGAGAGCTGGCATTGTGATGCCCGATTGCTTGGTCTACAAGCTGCAACAGCATCCCCAGATCCCCTGGATCGCCGTCCGGCAGACGCCCCACGCTGAATCTTGCGAGTAAGGGACCACCATCTTGAGCCGCATAGGGCCAGTCTGAGAGCACTTCTGTGTCTTCATCATCAGTAGGGTTGGCAAGCCTATGGAAGGGGATTACTGAATCACCCCCGACGATCAACAGGGATTTCACTCCCTTCGATTCCCGCCTCAGCCTCGAATCGAGTTGCTCAATCAGTCGCCTTATCTGCTCTGGATCAGAGGGATCAACGTTACTCAGGCCAAACTCGTCGAGGCAGGACTCATCGTCCACGTAGATCTTGATGGCCTCATCACCTGTGGACCGCGACACGGCCTCACACAGTTCTGAGAGCTTGCCATCCAGCTCTCCATATCCGTCCTCTCCATAGCTCGAAACGAGCCTGTCCCGACTGGACAGAATGAGGCGAACCGCAGTCCCTCCCTCAGAATGGTCAATGGGGGCTTCGCTTTC
>JAUWYD010000281.1 GCA_030616025.1 Chloroflexota bacterium | reverse complement strand
CTTTGCCGAACGCGTTCGAAGGTGTGCTCTCGCTCACCGCCGGAGAGCGCCTCCCCAAACCCCTCCGGGTAGAGAAGGTCCATGTCCAACAGGGTGCCAGGCCGATCAGGGTCCTCGCGATCATAGAACTCTCGCGCCTCGAGGGCTATGTCAATGATCCAGACTGGCTCGTCGTGTTGCTGGGAGATCACCGCCTCAAAGTCCCCAGCGTAGCGGTCGCGGGCTTCGCGATAAGTGATCCGCTCAAAGGGCCTCCGAGGTATCACAAGATCCCTCTTGAAGAAGCGCATCTCCTCCGGACACCGTTCTCCGATCTGCTCCATGACGTGGATCACCAGATCCTCACCCAGGTCCATCGCTTCTTCCCTGGTCGCCCCCTTCATCTCCAAGTCCAGTTGGGTGAACTCGACCAGATGCCGTCCCGTGTCGGCCAGCTCTATGGGCTCCAGCCTTATGTTGGGCGAAAAGGCGAAGATGCGGTCCAGGGCTAAGAGTGCGATCTGCTTGTGAAAGATCATGCTCCTCGTAAGTTGGTACCGCTGTTCGTAGTGCTCAACCTCAGCCTTCCCTGTCGCATGTCGGAGCGGATCCGTCACCGGAGACATGATCACCGGCAAGATCTCGATGAAGCCTCGCTGGCGGAGAAACCCGCCTGAGGCTTGCAGTATCTCGCTCTGCACCTTGAGGGCCCGTCTAAGCACCTCCGACTTCATCCGCTCGTACTGCTTTTGGACCATCTCCTGTGGCTTGGGACTGTACATTGTCTCCTCCCCTGTATAGATTCCTCATTTCTTCGCAAAAAAGAGGCAACTGCTGTGCGACTTGCCGGCACACGCACTGCGGCAATCATCCTTCATCGGGCGCCCGAAAGGTGCACCACACCCGCCGACCTTTCCCCTTCCCTTCCGTGCAGGTCTTCAGGGCTGCGGCATCCCCTAGCCGCCGGTCTACCAGCCCAAAGCAACTTCGATTTGAGGTGCGCCATCCCTCCACACTCCAGCGGGATCCTCCAGGACAATGCGCACCACCTCTCTGGGCGCTTTGGACAGATTCAGAGGACGCTCGCCGCGCCCGCGCAGGATGTCGGCCAGCCGAACCTTGGCTCTCGGCGAGGACAGGTCGCCGACCAAGATGAGCATGGTCAGTCCGCGGTCGAGGCCCCTGTGATCTGGCGTCCCGTCTGGGAGCCGCACGACGAGTCGCCGTATCGTTGCCGACTCGGGCAGCCTATCTGAGTCCTCGTCCCGGGACGAGTCAAACAGCACCGCTTCCCCCTCCGAGAACTTGGGTGTCCCGGAGAACACGGTGACAGGCTTAGGAACGTCCCCGGGCGGCACAATCCCAGCGTCCGCTGAAGCAAGGTGCGCGCTCCTGGCCGCGTCGAATAAGGGCTGCCCACTCTTACGGCGCAGGAAGCGCGCGGCGATTGGCGGCGCGCTCGGGTCTGTCCCAGAGGCTAGACCAGTGGTCCCTACTGCGGCTCTGAAAGATCTTCCGGATAGGAAGCCGTCCGACCATCCCGCAGGCAAGGCGTTGGCCACCGCAACGGTGCCTTCAACGGGTTTGCCCGCCTCCGTCCGCACCGCAACGAACGCCGTCTCTGCGCTGGCAAGCCCGTACTCCAGCGCCTCCTTCACCAGCAACCCCCGAAGGGCTGCCACCGCATCCTCCCGCACGTTCTCCGCGTACACCTTCCTGGGCTTGGCCAGCTCCCTGCCCAAGACCTCTCTCGGATCGTAGCCCAGGCGCTGAAGCTGGTCCCTGAGTTCATCCACATCGTAGGCAGAGTTCATGAGGTACTCCAGGCCGAGAATGCGGCCCGCTCCGAAGAGCGCTTTGAGCGCCGGCCGCTTCCTCGCCTCCCCGGTGAGATCCAGCCGCATCGACCCGACCTCCTCATTCGCAGCCGTGGTCACGCGGAAGGACAGCTCTTTGCGCTCATCTTGTGAGACTCGACCCACCACCCAAACGGCCCGCCCGGACGGCAGGTCCCCCAGGTCAACGGAGCGCGATCCCATTTGGTCGTCCTCCAGCACCTGACGACCCGCCGACTCCACGCGAGAACGATTCACCCCTAGACGCAGATCAGCCAAGACCGGCTGCCGCCAATCGGCCAACAGCTCGTCCAGAGCAGTGGTGATGTCTTTCTGGTCTGGGGCGCTGGTGAGGAACCTGGACACGCCCCCGCCTCGTTCAGCAAGCTCTGAGGCCAGGAAGGAGTTTGGCGCGGCATCTATGCACAGCACACTGATCCGCCGCCTGTGCTCACGCTCCGCCTCCTCGTCTGCCAGGCGGAGGATCCGCGCGGCGTCTGTCACCTGCGCATCGGTGACGATCACTACGTGTCGCGCGCGCTCGTCTTCCGACCGCTTCAGGTGGAGAGCTTGTTCTAGCGCCACCCCAAGTTCCGTGCCCCCGCTATCCTTGTGTACCAGCAGGAAGTCAATTGCCTCATCAATCGCCTTGGCATCTGCCCGCCGCGGTTGCTCTGAGAACCACCTTGGGAAACCATGGAATAGGCACAACGCGAAGTCATCCCGTTCCCCCAGACCCGACAGGAATTGCTCGACCGCCCAATCGGCGGCTTCCCACTTGGGCCCCGACATCGAGCCTGAGTGGTCCAGCAACAGTATGGCCTCTCGGGGCACAGCATGTTCAGACCGATGGCTTGCCGGTGGCGACACCAGTGCGAGGAAGTACACCAGACCGGACTCTTGGTCGTCGTGAACCATCACCTGAAGGGCAGGCCCCTCTTCCTCCTGATGAGGCCGCCAGAACAGGACACAGTCGCGATCAGGGATGATTTCTCCACCCCTCAGCTGCACACGCGCGCCGTCACCGTCCTCTATTACATCAAGTTCATGCGTGTCACTCTCCACCGAGTCTGCTCCAC